>CAMGJS010000001.1 GCA_946056455.1 uncultured Clostridia bacterium
CATATTTTCATTCCTTTCTTAAATTACCTTTCCGCTATAACTTCCACTTCAACAAGTGCGCCCTTGGGCAGTTCCTTCACCGCCACACAAGAGCGAGCAGGCTTTTCTGTGAAATACTGCGCATAGACTTCGTTGAATGCCCCGAAGTCCGACATATCGCTCAGAAAGCATACTGTCTTGACGGCTTTTTTAGTTGACGAGCCTGCCTTTGCAAGAACTGCTTCAAGGTTCTTGCAGACTCGGTGAGCCTGTTCTGTTATGTCCTTACCCTCAATAACTCCCGTTTCGGGGTTCAGTGGGATTTGCCCTGATGTGAACACAAGGTTGCCCACACACACCGCCTGCGAATAAGGTCCTATTGCCGCAGGAGCTTTTTTTGTTTCAACTTTTTCGCTCATTTTTTAATCCCCTTTCAGTATTATACTATCTTGAATCCCTCGTCACGCAAGGTCTGCGTGATAAGGTTTACATGATTATAATCTCTCGTTTCCATTTCAATGCGAAGAAAACATCCCGTAACGCTTTCGGTATGCCCTTTTTCATAATGCACTCCCGTGACATTTCCGCCGCAGTCTGCAATAATGCGCGAAATATCTTTAAGCTGTCCCGGCTTGTCGATAAGCTCGATAAGAAGACTTGTGGACCTGCCCGAATTGCGAAGTCCCCTGTCTATTACTCTCGAAAGGCTCGTAACATCAATATTTCCGCCCGAAACAACAGCGACAACGCGCTTTCCCTTTGTGTCAAACTTATTGAACATCACAGCCGCTACCGCCGCCGCGCCTGCTCCCTCGGCAATCATCTTCTGCTTTTCGATAAGAGCAAGAATAGCGCTTGATACCTCGTCATCGCTGACAAGAGCTATTTCATCGACATAGTCTTTAACAATTGCATATGTATTCTCTCCCGGCTGTTTTACGGCGATACCGTCCGCTATGGTAGAAACCGACGGCAAGCACTCTATCTCGCCTTTATGTATCGAATTATACATACTCGGCGCGCCCGAAACCTGCACGCCATATACCTTAACTGACGGTCTTATCTGCTTTGCGGTATATGCAATGCCCGAGATAAGTCCGCCGCCGCCTATGGGAACGACGATAGCGTCAATGTTGTCAAGGTCACTAAGTATTTCAAGTGCGATAGTTCCCTGACCTGCAATGACATTTTCATCGTCAAAGGGGTGAACAAAGGTGTAACCCTCGCTCTCTTTCAGTTCAAGAGCCTTCTTGTACGCGTCGTCATAACAGCCTTCCACAAGACAGACATTCGCTCCGAAGCCCTTTGTCGCCTCCACCTTTGATATAGGTGCCGTGTCGGGCAGACAAATCAGCGATTTTATTCCGTTTTTTGTTGCGGCAAGAGCAACTCCTTGCGCGTGATTTCCCGCGGAGCAGGCAATAACGCCCTTTTTCTTTTCCTCCTCGGATAAAAGAGCGATTTTATAAGCCGAGCCTCTCACCTTAAACGAGCCCGTGATTTGTAAGTTTTCGGGTTTCAGATACAGCTCGCAATCGGGAGCGATACCGTACGCCCTTACTAATTTTGTTTCGCGGATAATGCTTTTAAGCACCGTCTGCGCGTCGAATACCTTGTCAAGAGATAACAATTTCATTCCGCCTTCCTTTTTCGTTTTTTTGGTTTTTGCGCTTTAAGGCAGAATAAACAAAAACACGCCTCAAAGCTTATTTTGCTTTGAGACGGGTGTAAATCAATATCACTCGCGGTACCACTCAAATTGCGGAAAAATTCCGCCACTCTTCGAAGTCAGACAACTTCTATGCATTAACGCAGCAATCACGGAAAACCCCTACTGGGTGTTAACCTTTGGGGCTTTCGGCTCAAAAGCGATGGGAAATTCCACTGTCATTTATCGGGTTCGCACCATCCCCGACTCTCTGAGAAAATCGTTGCGGATTCCGGGTTTAGCGACGCGTTGATTGTGGAAGATAATCAACCTCTATGCATTCACGCAGCATACACGGGTCGTCCTACACACTTTCACTTCAGACTTCCGGCTCAGAAGGGAGAGGAAAAAACCTTTGCATACCGATTTGCACCAACCATCGGCTCTCTTTATGCGTTGACAGCTTTGCCATTCTTCGTCACAGCCTTTAAAAGCTATTCAATTTGTAATAGATTATATCACGAAAAAAATTTCTTGTCAATATCTGTTTTAAATTATTTTCCGTAAAAATCAGTCAACATCGGGCAAAGCGTATTTTTCCGAGTTTGTCTTGAACTTTCTCTGGAAATATTCGTCCGACTGTTTTATCATATTGAGGTACTCGTGATTTTCAAGACTGTTTGATTTCAGCTGAATCATACAAACAGCAATATTCGAGCAATGGTCGGCAACTCTTTCAAGGTTTGTCAAAAGATCCGAGAAGATAAAGCCGAGCTCAAGCGTACATTCGTTCTTTTGCAGACGGGAAACATGGCGGTTTTTAAGTTCAATTCTCATTCCGTCAATAACCTGTTCAAGCGGTTCAACCTTTTCTGCAAGGTGGATATTTCCCGTTTCAAACGCCTTTACGGTGAGTTCAAGAATATCTGTAACAGCGGTATAAAGAACATTCAGTTCCTCTGTCGCCTTGTCCGAAAAGACAATGTTCTTTTCTCTCAGTTCTTTTGCGGTTATAAGAAGATTTACCGCGTGGTCGGATATTCTTTCAAAGTCGCCGATAGCGTGCAAGAGCATTGACACGGTGTTGCTGTCTTCAATAGTCTTGCTTCGGCTTGATAATTTTACAAGATAGGTGCCTAGCTTGTCCTCATAATTGTCGATAATTCCCTCGTTGGTGGTGACAAGCTTTTCCTTTTCCTCGTCATAATCCGATAAAAGTCCCAGGGCGGTTTCTATTGTAAACTCCGAAAGCTGTCCCATTTTTATCGTAAGATTACGACAATGCTCGATAGCTACACCGGGGGTACCGAGAAGTCTTTCGTCAAGAAGCTGGAACTTTTCTCTCTCGTCGTCCTTGTCCTTTATTGTTGCAAGAGCAAGCTTTTCAAGAAGATTTGTAAACGGCAACAGAACAAGGGTTGTAGAAAGGTTGAAAATGGTATGTACCAGCGCGATGTTGAATGTATTTATAGATTCGTTGACAAACGAGAACTCAAAAACCGCATTAAGAGCATAGAACACAACAAGGAACAGAACTGTTCCGATAATGTTGAAATAAAGGTGAACAACGGCAACGCGCTTTGCGTTCTTGTTTGCGCCGACGCTTGAAAGAAGTGCCGTAATACAAGTACCTATGTTCTGTCCGAGGATAATGGGCAACGCCGAGCCAAAGGTGACAAGTCCGTTGACGGAAAGCATCTGCAACATACCGACAGACGCTGCCGAGGACTGAATGATAGCGGTGAGAATAGCTCCCGCAAGAACGCCGAAAACGGGGTTGCTGAACATTACGAATATCTTTGCAAACTCAGGGTCGTCCGCCAAGGGAGCAACCGCATTTCCCATTGTGGTCATTCCGAACATTAAAATCGCAAAGCCTACAAGTATTCCGCCGATATCTCTCTTTTTTCCCGTCTTTCCGCCCATTATCAGTATCACACCGATAAGAGCGATGATGGGTGAAAAAGAAGTCGGTTTCAGAAGCTTTATAAAAATACTTTCGCCCTCAACTCCCACAAGGCTCAAAAGCCAGGTTGTGATAGTTGTTCCGATATTTGCGCCCATAATAACGGGAATAGCTTGTGCAAGTCTCATAAGTCCCGAGTTTACAAAGCCGACAAGCATAACAGTTGTCGCCGACGACGACTGAACGATAGCCGTAACAAAAGCGCCGAGCGCAAGTCCCATAAATCTGTTGGAGGTGAGCTTTTCAAACATTTTCTCAAGCTTACCGCCTGCGATTTTTTCAAGCTTTTCTCCCATATACTTCATTCCGAAAAGGAACATCGCAAGACCGCCGAGAAGACCGATTACAGAAAAAATATCCATTTTTTGACTCCCTTGCATTTTTCTTCATATTATCATTCTTTTTTCACACCTTAAAGTATAACCGATTTTTTTACAAAAGGCAAAAGGAATTTATCAAAAATGTAAAATTTGTATAAAGCAACATAGCTTGTCAAAAATTGCGTACACAAATTAGACAGTTTGCGGATATATCCGAAAAAATATATCGTCACATTTTTCATTTGCAAAATGCGACAAAAAAGTGTATAATAAGTATATAGTATTTTTTACGGAGGAACAGTCTTGAAAAGAACTATTGCGTTTTTGCTTGTCGCCGTGATTTTTCTTTGCTCCTGCACAAGCGAAATTGAATATAAAACCCCCGGTAGCGAACCTACCGATTACCCCGTAACAGTGGGAGAGGTTATTTTTAAAGAAGAGCCTCAGTCGGTAGCGTCCCTTTCTCCTGCCGTCACCGAGATGATTTTTGCCTTAGGCTTCGGCGATAAACTCGTGGCAAGAAGCAAATACTGCGATTATCCGCCCGTTGTCACAAAAAGGACAAGTATAGGAAGCTCGGTAAAGCCGTCGGTTGAAACTATAACGGCGATAAAGCCCGACATTCTTATAACCCAGAGCCCTATTGCCAAAACCGACAGGGACATCATAGAAGAAGCGGGGACAAAAATTCTCATAATAGAAACTCCCAACGATTTTGAAGAGCTTTACAACTGCTACTACACCATAGCCGCGGTCTTGGGCGGAGAGCTTTCTGCAAAAGAAAAAACGGACAGCTGTATGAATTCTCTTGCCGTAAGGCTTTCAAATATAAAGCAGGACGGCACCTTTGCCTATCTTATGACCTATGACTACGGCACAGCCACGGGCGATACCCTGGCGGGCGAGATACTCTCCTATTTCGGAGAAAATGTTGCAAGCGAATATGAAAAATACAATATTTCTTCGTATGAGCTGATAGAAAAACAGCCCGAAACGATAGTCCTTTCAAACGATATAACGATAGACGGCTTTGACGCTGAGATTTCTCAGCTTGACGCAGTTAAAAGCGGAAGAGTTATTTATATTGACAGCTCCTGCTTTGAGCGCCCGACGGCAAGGCTTATTGAGGAATTTGTCACATCCTTTGCGCAAAAAGTCAACGCCCTGCCCGAAATGAAGCATTTTGAAACCGAAAGCACCGAAACCGCCACCCAAGAATAAAAAAGGTCTTTACAAAGATATTTTTTTGTGATATAATTCTTTGTGCGGATATTTTCCGCACATATCGAGGTGTGGCTCAGTTTGGTAGAGCGCTACGTTCGGGACGTAGAGGCCGTGGGTTCGAATCCCGTCACCTCGACCATATTTTTTTACGCTCACAACTTTTTTGTTGTGAGCGTTTTTATATCCCCAAAACATTGCATTTTTATAAAAAATATGCTAAAATAAATTAATTTAAGATAATTACAGCACAAAACAGAAAGGAGAAAAAATGAGCTTTTCACAAAAGATTATCGACGAATACAAAACGGACACCGACAAAAGATTGTCCTTTGTCTGCAGGTTTATGATAGGCTTTATGTTGCTTGTCGCACTTTTAAACCTTGTGGGAGTATTCAAAATATCCCCTCTGCCCCTTTATATCACGGTTGTGGTTTCGGTGCTTGTCTACTTTTTGCCGACACTTTTCTGCGATATACTGCATATTCATTCAGAAAAATTAAGATTTCTTATTCTTGCTCTTCTGGTCTTTCAATCGGGATTGCAATACGCAACTCTTTCCTATCATACAGTGCTTATGCTGATTTTTCCCATTGTTATGTCCTGCCTTCACAACAAGAAAAAGTATGTTGTTTTTACAACAATACTCAGGATTCCGATGATTATAATATCTCACCTCGTTGCGTTTAACTTAAAAATAGTTCCCGATGAACCCCTTGTCACTTTAAAAGGTACTGTTTTATACGGCATCATTCCTCGGACGATTGAATTTCTTGCTTTTGCCGTAATATGTCTTTTTATTTCGGACAAAATTGAAAAGCTTGTGAGCACCTTAGCAAGCAAGAACGAAGAGCTTTATGAGGACCAGGAAAACCTTATTCTCTCGCTTTCACAAATTATTGAGAACAAGTCCGAAAACACGGGACAGCATGTAAAGCGTGTTTCCGAATATACCGCTGTTCTCTGCAAAGCTCTCGGCTATAACGATGAAGAAAGCTGGAAGATAAGTCTTGCTTCGATGATGCACGATGTGGGCAAGATAATGATTTCAGAAAGTATTCTTGAAAAGCCCGGCAGACTCACGGACGAAGAATTTGCGATAGTCAAAAACCATATCAAATACGGCAAGCAGATGCTTGAAACCTCTCCCGGAGAGCTATTCAACATTTCTACCGAAATAGCCTATCAGCACCACGAAAAATGGGACGGTACAGGATATATGGGCAAAAAGGGCGAGGATATTTCAAGGTACGCAAGATGTGTTGCCTTAGCCGATGTTTTTGACGCTCTTGTCAGCCGAAGAGCGTACAAAGACCCCTGGCCTCCCGAAAAGGTATATGAAGAAATCATATCGCAGAAGGGAAAGCACTTTGACCCCGAAATCGTTGACGCTTTTGCCGATAATTTTGACAAGTTCATAGAGATAACAAAGCGTTATCCCGACTAAAATACATAACCGCCGTTTCGGAACATTTCCTGAACGGCGGTCATTTTTTTGCATAAGATATACAAAGGAGTGAGAGTATGAACAATTCAACCGATTTTTGCGATATCCTGCGCAGACCTGCCGACGCTGTTGCGTTTGTCAAGGGCAAGGAGCGCTTTTCTTCCGTTGACGGAACGGTGCGGTTTTATCAGCTCCGCAGTTCCGTTGTTGTAAGAGCCGAAATACAGGGGCTCCCAAAAGGCTGTTGCTGTAACAGTCCGATATTTGCATTTCATATCCACGACGGCGAGGAATGTTCGGGGAATATTCTTGACGCTTTCGCTGACGCCGACGGTCATTTCAACCCCGACAACTGCCGTCACCCATACCACGCAGGCGATATGCCTCCTTTATTCGGAGCGGACGGCAAGGCTGTCCTTATCTTTTTAACCGACCGTTTTTCCGTCAAGGAAATTCTCGGCAAAACGGTTATCATCCATTCCCTGCCCGATGATTTCAGAACTCAGCCGTCGGGGCTTTCGGGCGAAAAAATCGCCTGCGGAGTAATTACCCCGTCCCAAAGATAGCACAAGAAGTTGCATTTTTCTTCAAAAAGAATTATAATATGTTGGACAAAAGCTTTTGGAGGAATAAAAATGTCTATAGAAAAGGTAAAAGATTTTTTTAAGGAAAAAGGCATAGCCGACCGTATCCGAGAATTTGACACATCAAGCGCAACGGTAGAGCTTGCCGCCGAGGCTCTCAGTTGCGAGCCCTGCCGCATAGCGAAAAGTCTTACCTTCAAGGTAGATGAAAAAGCCGTGCTTATCGTTGCAGCAGGCGACGCAAGGGTTGACAACCGCAAGTACAAGGAATTTTTCGGCACAAAGGCAAAAATGCTCACGCCCGACGAGGTTCTCTCCCTTATCGGTCACGCTGTCGGAGGAGTATGTCCCTTTGCAATAAATGACGGAGTAAGCGTATATCTTGATAATTCGCTGAAGAGGTTTGAAACCGTATTCCCCGCCTGCGGAAGCTCAAACAGCGCAATAGGTCTTTCAATAGAAGAGCTTGAACGCTATTCGGGATTTATCTCGTGGGCAGATGTCTGCAAACTGCCGACAGATGAATAAAAAAGTAACGGTGTCGGAAATTTTACGATACCGTTTTTTGTTCGGTCAATAAGTTGCAGTTCCGGCGGAGATTTATATAATTTTATCAAAAATCCCTTGATTTTATAAAAAAAATCGGTTATAATAGCCTTTGGTATTATATAACACATTTTTCTCGGAGGTATCTTTATGTCTGACTTTTTCGCAAAAGAAATCGATTACAAAGGCGAACCGTGCGTAGAACTCTCGGCAGGAAACTTCTATGCGCTGATATGTCCTGCAATGGGAGCGAATGTTTTAAGGCTCCGCGATAACGCAAGAGGAATGGAAATTTTCCGTTTTGACGAAAACGAGCCCGTTGAAACTTTCAAAAATTGCCCTGAGCTTTACGGCTACCCCACTCTCTATCTTCCCAACAGACTGAGCAAGGGCGTTCTTCACACCTCGGACGGCGAATACAAATTCCCCTGCAACGAGATGTTCCCCTTTTTCAACTATCTTCACGGATTTTTGCACAAAAGGGAATACAACCTTGTCAAGCTTTCAACAGAAGGTCAGATAGCCGCCGCAAAGTTTGAATATATCTATGACGAAAACGATGAAATGTTCAGCTGTTTCCCTCTGCCGTTCAGGCTTGAACTCGTTTACACCTTGGGCACAAAGGGACTTGAACAGTTCTACACAATATATAATATGTCCGACAAAATGCTTCCCTTCGGAGTAGGCTCGCACACCGCAATAAAGGCTCCCTTTGTTGACGGCGGTTCTCCCGACAATATCCGCATTTACGCTCCCGTCGGCAAAAGGCTTGAACTCACGAGAAGATGTATCACAACGGGCAGAATGTTCCCTCTTAACGAACACGATAAAAAATACCTCACAGGCGATGTGAACCCTGCCACAGAATTTATCGACAACGAATTCTACACCGCAGAATACGGCGACCTTGACGGTA
This sequence comes from uncultured Clostridia bacterium, assembly GCA_946056455.1. Lineage (GTDB taxonomy): Bacteria > Bacillota > Clostridia > Oscillospirales > Ruminococcaceae > RGIG4131. The sequence continues at coordinate 8,628 of CAMGJS010000001.1, forward strand.
TGCAGTTCCACGGACTTATCATTGAGGACACCGAAAGCGGAAAGTCCATATGCTATGAAACGGGCGAGGAATACGCGTTCTGGCTTTTCTGGAACAACCGCGGAAACAAGGGATTTTTCTGTCCCGAGCCTATGTCGTGGATGATTGACGCTCCCAATATGTCGCTTCCGCCCGAAGTAACAGGTTATCGTGAAATTGAGCCTAAGAAGAGCTTTACAGCTTATCAGAGGATTTTTACAAAAGGATAATTAAAAGCCGCCATAGTGGCGGCTTTTTGTTTTGTGTGTTGCCGCACAAAAAATAACACAATTCCTTGTATCCTCACTTGACAAAAAGCTAAATGTAGTGTATTATAAGATATGTATATTATGAGAGAGTATGTAAAATCGGGTGGTGGTCAGATGTATTTCGGAAGCGTGAGGTTTTTTAAAGACCTCATTGTGATAGGCATTGCCACTATTCTTGCCGTTTCAATAGGGCTTGCGGTTTTCTTCGGAGTGAAGTACGGCTCTTTGAAAAAAGAGGTCGAAGAAAACAGCGCTGTCCCCGTTATAAATAATGTGGGGGAGCAGACTCCCGATACCGAAAAATCTCTTGAAGAATTTTACAACGATATGACGGAGCAGGGTTACAGCGATGATGAAATTCTCTCGATGATTGAGGAAAAGAGCCCCGAGGCTTTTGACAAGTATGTTGCGAATGTGCGTATGATAAGAAATGCGCCCGCTTATACAAAGGCTTTTCCCGACCTTTATGTTGAGGCTCCAAAAAAAAACGGAATTTCTGACAAAACGATATACCTCACCTTTGACGACGGACCTTGTGAGAACACCTGGAACATTTTGAGCATACTTGACAAGTACAACATCAAGGCGACATTTTTTATGTGCAAAGCGGATACCGAAGAGGAAATCGCCGTTATGAAAAAATGCGTTGAAAAAGGGCACACGATAGGTATTCATTCCGTATCGCACGATTACGAAAAGATATACACCGATGTTGACAGCTTTCTTGCCGATATGCAGGAAACATCGGACAATATATACAACGCTACGGGCGTAAAGCCGAATATAATAAGGTTTGCGGGCGGAAGCGTGAACAGCTACAACAAAAATATAAGCAAGGAGCTTTGTGAAGAAGTCACAAGGCGCGGATATGTTTATTTTGACTGGAATGTCAGCGGACAGGACGCATCGCAGAACGCCACCTGGACAAGTGTTTACAACAACATTTTAAACGGTGTGGGCAACAGAAACAATGCGATAGTTCTTTTACATAACAAGAATGTATCGGTATATGTGACCGAGGATATTATCATAGCGCTGAAAAACAGAGGATACTCTTTTGACAGACTTACAAACGAAACAACCCCGTCGCAATTTGTTTTGCCGACGGACGAAGAACTTTCTGAACAGTAAGGGGATAGGACAATGAGCTTGAAGGACAATTTCAACCAGGCGGTAAAGGAGCTTCTCAAAAGGGACGGTCTTGTAGGGTCGGACCTTTCAAAGAATTCCAAGGAAAAATCGAATATCGACAGATACCTTGACACTCCGAGCGCAAATTCGGAGCCTATTAAGCCTAATTTTGACAAGGCGGCTGTACCTCCTCCGCCAAGACCGCAGTCGGCGCAGGCATCGTTCACTCCCCCTCCGCCACAGGCTATACCCCGTCAGCAGACGCCTCCTCCGCAGGATTACTCTCAGCAGTATCAACAGCAGATAAGACAGCCCGTTCCCCCCTCAAACAACGGCAATATGGGTGGCGGAAACCCCTATTTTGAAACCGAGGAAACAACGATAATTTCAAGAAACACAATCGTTGACGGAAATATCCGTTCATTCGCAAATGTCAATATCGAGGGAAGCGTAAAGGGCGATGTTCAGATAACAAAGAACGCTAATTTAAGCGGAAAGGTTGTGGGCGACCTTGAATGTAACAACGCAACAATGCTCGGCTCTTCGATGCAGGGCAATGTTACCTCAAAGGGACAGGTAAAGATGGACAGAGACAGTCTTCTTTTAGGGGACATAAACGCTCAGTATCTTGACATAAACGGCAAGGTAAAGGGAAATGTTGAGATAAGCGGAAAGGCTGAGTTCAAGACCGACGCTATCATCTTCGGCAACATAAACGCTTCGACCATAACCGTTCTTGACGGCGCAACAATTCAGGGTTTTGTCAACACCACTTTCTTGCAGGAAAGCGCAGGAAATATCTTCCCCGACGCTATCGCAGTATCGGAATAAAAACATTAACAGAAAAAAGGTATCGGAATGTTCCGATACCTTTTTTATTTTGCTATTTCTGCCCGTAGTAGGCATTTGCCCCGTGTTTTCTGAGGTAATGCTTATCGAGAAGCTCTTGTTGCATAGGAGAAATATCCTTATTTATCGCAAGAGCGTGCCATGCCATAAAGGAAACTTCTTCAAGCACAACGGCATTATGCACCGCATTATCGGGAGATGTTCCCCAGGCAAAAGGTCCGTGACTGTGAACGAGTACCGCAGGAATATCGTCGGGCGACTTATCCGCAAAGGTTTCTGTTATCACCTTGCCCGTTTCAAGCTCATAGCTTCCTGCTATCTCTTCGGGCGTCATCTTTCTTGTGCAGGGGATTTCGCCGTAGAAATAGTCGCCGTGAGTTGTTCCGAGAGGAAGTACACCTAAGCCGAGCTGAGCCATTGTTGTCGCCCAACGGCTATGGGTGTGGACTATTCCGCCTATATTTTTAAAGGTGCGGTAAAGGTGAAGGTGGGTGTCGGTGTCGGACGAGGGGTTGAGGGTACTGTCAATGGTTTTGCCTGTTTCTAAATCGACCATAACCATATTTTCGGGCGAAAGCTTATCATAGTCCACTCCCGACGGCTTTATCACCATTATCCCCTTTTCTCTGTCTATTCCGCTGACATTGCCCCAGGTGAATGTAACAAGGTTATGCTTTGGGAGGAGCATATTAGCCTCATAGACCTGCTTTTTAAGGTTTTCAAGCATAGTTTTCACCTCTTATTTAAGCTTCCACGCAACATCGAGCATAAAGAGTTCTTTTTCAAGTTCTTCAAGGTTTGTGTCCTTTGTGATGTGAACAAATTCGATGTCCATAATTCTTGCAAAGTCCATAAGCTGTTCTGCCGTTACATCATAGCTGAGAACTGTGTGGTGCGCTCCTCCGCACAAAATCCAGGCCTCTGCTCCTGTGAGGAGGTCGGGCATCGCTTTCCACATTACTCTTGCAACGGGGAGATTGGGCATTTCATAGATAGGCTTTACACATTCTATATCCTGACAGATAAGGCGAAGTCTTCCGCCCATATCGATAAGGCAGGTTACTATTCCCTTGCCCTCGTGTCCTTCAAAGACAAGTCTTGCGGGGGGTTCTTTTCCGCCTATGCCGAGAGGATGAATTTCAATCTTTGGCTTATCTGCGGCAAGGCTTGGGCATACTTCGAGCATATGCGCACCGAGGCTGAGCTCGTTGCCTTTTGTGAGGTCATAGGTGTAGTCCTCCATAAAGGAAGTTCCGCCTGTTTTGCCCTCGGACATTTTCTTCAAAAGATATGTGAGTGCCGAAACTTTCCAGTCGCCCTCACCGCCGTAGCCATAGCCCTTAGCCATAAGGTGCTGGCTGGCGATACCGGGGAGCTGTTTCATTCCCCAGAGGTCCTGGAATGTGTTGGAGAATGCCTGACATCCCTCTTCGTCCATCATTTTCTTGATAGCTATTTCGCACTTTGCCTGATATTCGAGAGTTTCGATGTCCTTTTCGTCAAAGTTGAAAGTATACTCGCTGCGGTATTCGTCCATAAGAGCTTTTAGCTCGTCGTCTGTTACCTTTGAAATGTAATCTACAAGCTGACCGACGGGCCAGGTGTTGACCTGCCAGCCGAGTTTCTTCTGAACTTCAATCTTGTCGCCCTCGGTAACGGCTACCTCACGCATATTGTCGCCGAAACGCATAACCTTGAGCTTTTTGCTCTCTGCGGCGCCGACTGCGGCTCTCATCCACGAGCCTATCTTTTCCTGGATGTCCTCGTCCTGCCAGTAGCCTGCAATGATTTTTCTGCCCATTCTCATACGCGCACCGATAAAGCCGTGTTCACGGTCGCCGTGTGCGGACTGATTGAGGTTCATAAAGTCCATATCAATCTCTTTATCGGGGATCTGTCTGTTGAACTGAGTATGGAAATGACAGTAGGGCTTTTGCAGGAGCGCAAGTCCGTTTATCCACATTTTGCTGGGGCTGAATGTGTGCATAAAGGTGATGATGCCTGCGCACTTATCGTCATAGTTCGCCTCTTTGACGATTGCTGTTATTTCATCGGCTGTCTTAACAACAGGCTTGAAAACTACCTTGCAGGGAATAACGGGAGAGTTGTTGAGAGCCTCGACGATTGCTGTCGAGTCCTTGTCAACCTGCTTTAAGGTTTCTTCTCCATAGAGAAACTGTGAGCCTGTTACAAACCAGAATTCATAATCCTTGATTGATGACATAATAAATCTTCCTTTCTGAAAATTATTTTGCGGTTACGCCTTCCCAGTCTTTAAGGAAACGCTGGATACCTATATCGGTAAGGGGATGCTTAATCATCTGTCTGATAACATTCATGGGAACTGTTGCGATGTCGCAACCGAGTCTTGCGGCGGTAACGACATGAATGGGGTTTCTTATCGACGCGGCGATAATCTCTGTCTTTATGTTCTGAACGGAGAAAATCTCTGAAATTTCTTCGATAAGGTTCATACCCTCGTTGCCGATGTCGTCAAGTCTGCCGAGGAAGGGTGAAACATAGGTAGCACCTGCATTTGCGGCAAGAATAGCCTGTGCGGCGGAGAAAACGAGTGTGACATTTGTCTTTATGCCCATTGCTGTGAGCCTTTTGCAAGCCTTTAAGCCCTCGGCGCACATAGGAAGTTTAATAACGATGTTCTTATTTATCTTTGAGAGCGGAATAGCCTCTTCTACCATTTTGTCCGCTTCAAGAGAAATTACCTCGGCGGAGATAGGTCCGTCAACTATTGAGGCTATTTCTGTGATGACTTCTTCAAAAACTCTGCCCTCTTTTGCAATGAGCGAGGGGTTTGTGGTTACTCCGCAGATGACGCCGAGGTCGTTTGCCTCTCTGATGTCGTCAACATTGGCGGTGTCAACAAATAACTTCATTTTAAATTACCTCTTTTATATGGAATTGATTGTGGCTTTTTCTGCCGACAAAAGCTTTTCAAACTTCTTTGCGTATTCGGCAAAGGATTTTATGTCGGTTTCTGTGGGAGCTAAAACTTCGCCCTGCATATTCGCAAAAACTTTCTGCGACAAGAAGTCGGCAAGGTTTTCGTCTTTATTTTCTCTTACATTATAGTCGGCGAGGATTGCTATTCCCCACGCTCCGCCCTCTCCTGCCGAGCGCATAAGCTCAACGGGAACGCCGAGAGCGGCGGCAAGATAACGCTGTCCCGCTACGGGAGGTTTAAAAAGTCCGCCGTGAGCGTAAATCTTATCGAGGCTTATCTTTTCTTCCAAGAGAAGAATGTCCATTCCCAGCTTTAATGTTGACATTGCCGAGTAGACAAGGCAACGCATAAGGTTGTTTATTGTGAACTTTCCGTCGGGGGTTTTTGCAAGCAGAGGTCTGCCCTCAGTAAAGCCCGTAACATGCTCGCCCGAATGGTAGTTACAGCTTACAAGTCCGCCGAGGTCGTCATCGGCTGTGAGGGACGCCTCGTAAAGCTTGTCATAAAGCTCGCTTTTAGGGGGATTTACTCCGAAAAGGCTTAAAACTCCGCCGAAAAGCTTTACATAGCTGTCAAGGTCGGTTGAGCAGTTGTTGCAGTGTACCATCGCAACGGGACTGCCGTCGGGAGTAGCTACTATGTCAATCTGTTCATAGCGTTTTGAGAGGTCCTTTTCAAGAACTACCATACCGAAGATTGATGTTCCTGCCGAAACATTACCTGTTCTTTTTGCTATGCTGTTTGTTGCGACCATACCCGTTTCTGCGTCGCCCTCGGGCGGACAGAAATTGATGTTTCCGCCGAATGTTCCCGTTTTATCGAGAAGCTTTGCGCCCTCTGCGGTAAGTGTTCCCGCACTTTCGCCAACGGGGATAATTTTAGGGAGAATGTCACGGATTTTTTCATTGAAGGCTGTACCCTCGGTGAGAGCGTCAAACTGCGTGAGCATTTTTTCGTTATAGTTGCCCGTTTCGACTGAAATAGGGAACATTCCCGAGCCGTCGCCCGTGCCTATAACCTTTTTGCCCGTCAGTTTCCAGTGAACATAGCCTGCAAGGGTGGTGATGTATTTTATCTTTGAGATATGTTCTTCTTTGTTCAGTATCGCCTGATAGAGATGTGCGACGCTCCAACGCTGAGGAATGTTGAACTCGAACTTTTCGCTTAAAACCTCAGCCGCCTCGGAGGTTATGGTGTTTCTCCAGGTGCGGAACGGAACGAGAAGCTTATCGTTTTCGTCAAAGGCAAGATAGCCGTGCATCATTGCGGAAATGCCGATGGACGAAGTTGTTTTAAGGTCGGTACCGTATTTTTCACGGACATTCTTCATAAGGTCTGAAAAACAATCGGCAAGACCGTTGTCTATATCCTCTTCGGAATATGTCCAGATACCGTCTTTCAGTTTATTTTCCCAGTCGTGAACTCCGACGGCGAGTATTGAAAAATCCTTTGCGATAAGAACGGCTTTTATTCTTGTTGAGCCGAACTCGATACCTATTGAAGTAAGACCGTTTTCAATCTGATTTCTGATATCCAAAATTATCACCTGCTTTTTCAGTTTGCCGCCGCTTTATTCTGCGGTGTCTGCGGTTTTTCTGCCATAGCTGCCTGTTTTTTTGTCTGTCTTGACTTTCTTGAAACAACTATACTCTGAACAACGAGGAAGATACAAAGCATTGCGGCGATTGTAATTCCTGTCCACCAAGCCTGGTCAAGTCCTACCGATGAAACTATGTTCTGGATAAGGCTAAGTGACATTACACCGAAGAGTGTTCCGATGATGTTACCTACACCGCCAGTGAGCATTGTTCCGCCGATGATTGTTGAGGCAATAGCGTTCATCTCTGCGCCCATTGCGTGAGATGCCGCACCCGAACCAACATGCATAAAGTAAACATAACCGCCTATTCCTGCAAAAAGTCCGCAAAGAACATAGGAGCTGAATGTTACTCTCTTGACATTTACACCGAGCATAAGTGCGCTCTGACGATGTCCGCCCACTGCATAGAAGTTTCTGCCGAATTTTGTCCATTTAAGAACAAAGAAGAGTATTGCAACGATGAGAAGTGCTACAATTACGCCGATTTCAATATAAGCGTCGATATAGTTGCCCGCTTTGTTATAAGAGCCCATTCCGGGGATTATTATTCTTGTGTCCTTTAATGCCACAAAGCTTTCGTTCTCAACATTGAAGGGGTTGGTGTGAACAATAGTTGTCATACCTCTTGCAAAAAACATTCCCGCAAGGGTGACGATGAACGGCTGGATTTCAAGGTATGCAATAAGATAACCCTGAACAAGACCGAACGCAAGACCTATTGCTATGGCAATAAGCATTGAGACGAAAACATTTCCGCCCATATAATCAAGATATACGGCACAGCTCATACTTACGAGAGCGGTAACTCCTCCGACGGAAATATCAATTCCGCCCGTTATCATAACGAGTGTCATTCCGCAGGAAAGAATAATGAGAGCCGCGTTTGCATTGAGTATATTGAAAAGCGTCTGAGGCTTTAAGAAGCCTTTGCCGAGAAAAATCATTGCTCCGATATACATAAGTATAAATACAACTATTGTTATCGAAGTCAGCAGGTTTGTATCAGACATACCGCCGATTTTTTTCATTATTGTTCTCGGAGAGAATTTATTTTCTGACATATTTAATCCCTCATTTCAAGATACAATTTGTTAGTTTGCGGATTTTGCCGCCGCCGATGCCTTTATCTTCTTTAAAAGAGCGGCAAGCTTTTCTCTTACTATCGGGGCGCTCATAACAACGAGAATGATTACTACAATAGCCTTATAAGCCGAGAGAGCCTCTGATGAAACCTCAAGCTTATAAAGAGTTGTTGTGAGGAACTGGATAACATACGCTCCGAGAACAGAGGCACCGATGTTGAATTTTCCTCCCGAAAGGGCGTTTCCGCCGAGGGCAACTGCTAATATAGCGTCCATTTCGATGTCCTTTGCAACTACCGAGTAGTTAATCGTTGAAAGACGGCTTACCTTGATAAAGCCTGCAACAGCAACGAAAAATCCGAGAATTACATAGGTGATGAACTTGATGAATTCGGGGTTAAGTCCGTTAAGACGGGATGAGTTCTGATTTATTCCGACTGATTGGATGTATAGTCCCAGACTCGTGAACTTAAAGACAAGCGCCGTGATTATCATACAAGCGACAGCTATGAAGAAAGATGTGGGAATGGGTATACCGGGTAAAAATCCTCCGAAGTAGCTGAAAACCTTATCGCTTACTATGGGGAGTTCGTTATTGTTTATCCAGGCGGCGATTGAACGACCTGCCGTGAAGAGAATGAGCGTTGCGACCATCGGCTGAATTTTGAAGTAGGCAACGAGCGTTCCGTTGAATGCGCCGAATGCCATTGCAACAAGACAGCTTACAAGAAATGCAACGATAATGGGAGCCTGCAAGGTCTCGGGGCGTGAGTCTGTTCCGCAAAGAACACGGAGCACAACGCTTCCGCTGATTGCTATTGCCGCACCGACAGAGATATCCTGTCCGCCCGAAGCCGCCGTTACGAGAGTCATTCCTATTGCAAGAATGGCAAGCTCTGAGCCGTAGTCGAGTATTGTCATTATGTAGCCCGAAAGAACGGGGTTGCCGTCGCTTGAATAACCAAGGGTTATTTTAAAGAACGACGGGTCTGCGATAAGATTGAAAATCGCAAGAAGTAAAAGTGCCGCTATGGGAATAAATATCTGATTTCTGAAAAGCTTTGAGAAAAATTCAGAAACGGGGTTTGTTTTTGCAGTTTTAATCTGTGCCATTAGCCTCGCCTCCCGCTATTGTGTTCATAATCATATTCTGGCTGAGTTCTTCGCCCGAAAGCTCGCCTACTGCTTTTCTGTCACGCATTACAACAAGGCGTGAACAGGTTCTGAGCATTTCGTCTGTTTCGGACGAAATAAAGGTGACGCTCATACCCTCTGACGCAAGCTTTAAGACAAGCTTTTGGATGTCGACCTTTGTTCCGACATCGATACCTCTTGTAGGTTCGTCAAGAATAAGGTATTCGGGGTTTGTGAGTAACCAGCGTCCGAGAAGAACTTTCTGCTGATTTCCGCCCGAAAGGGATTTGATAGGAGTGTTGACGGACGCTGTTTTGATGTCAAGAAGTTCGATATACTTATTGGCGTATTCCGTCGCCTTTGCTTTTGAAATGGGCTTGAAAAGTCCCTCTTTGACCTGCATTGCAAGAATGATGTTATCTCTTACGGAAAGGTCGCCGACGATACCGTCACGCTTTCTGTCCTCTGAAAGATAAGCAATGCCGTTTTTCATAGCGTCGATAGGCTTTGTTATCCTGACGGGCTTGCCGTGCATTTTGACTTCTCCGCCAAGGACTTTATCGGCGGCAAAAATCGCTCTTACACATTCACTTCTGCCCGAGCCTAAAAGTCCCGCAAAGCCGTTGACTTCGCCCTTATGGATAGTAAAGTCTATGGGTTTTATATCCGCGTCGGAATAAAGTCCCTTTGCCTCAAAGACGGGGGGAATATTTTCATCGGCAACGAATACTGCCGCATCGCCCTTGATGTCTGAAAGGTCGTCAAGCTCTTTTCCGAGCATTTTTGAAACAAGCTGAACTCTGGGGAGTTCGCTTATTGTGTATTCTCCTACAAGTGTACCGTCACGAAGAACGGTGATTTTATCGCACACCTCGTAAACCTGGTCCAAGAAGTGCGTTACAAAGATTATTCCTACTCCGCGTGCTTTGAGGTTTCTCATAAGCACAAAGAGCTTTGCAACCTCGTTTTCGTCAAGGGACGAGGTGGGTTCGTCAAGGATAAGCACCTTGCACTGCATATCGACAGCTCTTGCTATCGCTACCATCTGCTGAACGGCGATGGAACAGCTTGCAAGTTGCTGTGTCGGTTTAACTGCGATGCCGAGAGAGTCAAGGACTTTCTGTGCCTCCTCGTTCATCTTCTTCCAGCTCAAAACCGAGCCTTTCTGTCTTCCTATGTAGATATTCTCCGCAACAGACAGATTGGGGCAGAGAGAAATTTCCTGATAAACTGTGCTGATACCCACATTCTGAGCGTCCCGAGGGGATTTGATATTCAAAGGCTTGTCAAAACCTTTCATCATTATCGTTCCCGAATCCTTGGGATAAACTCCCGTGAGGACCTTGATGAGCGTGGACTTTCCTGCTCCGTTTTCTCCCATTAAAGCGTGAATTTCGCCCTCGCAAAGAGTGAAATCGACATTCTGGAGAGCCTTTACTCCGGGGAAGGACTTGCAAATGTTGCGCAATTCAAGCACTGCGTTTTCTTTCATTCACGGTTCACCTCCGAAAAAATTACAGTTTTTAACATTTTGTAGCAAATTTGGCTGCAAAAATGGCGGCGGGTGATGTTCCGCGCCGCCTTTTGCATTGTTAAGAAAGAAAGTATATCTTTTAGATTCCGTAATTGTTTACATCGTCCTGAGTGATTGTTGCTGCGTCAAAGCCCTTTTCGTCCATTACAACAACCTTCTGCTCAAGCTTTTCGCCCTTTTCGAGCTTGTTGATGATGTCAACTATGTAATCAGCTTGGAAAGGATTGCACTGACCGTCGTAGTTCCAGTTCTTCTTGAGGAGTTCTTCAAGAGCCCACTTGTTGCAGTCAAAGCCCATTACGATAACATCCTTGCCAACGCCGTGTGAGATATTTGCCTTATCAAGAGCTGCGACTGCACCCTTAGCCATATCGTCGTTTTCAGCGTAGATAACATTGAATGATTTGCCTGAGTCGATAACTGACTGAACTATCTGCTGAGCCTTTTCTGCGTTCCATTCAGCTGTCTGCTGTGTAACGATGTTCCAGCCCTTAGCCTTTGCTGTGTCTGTGAGAGCGCCTGAACGGCCCTTCTGTGCTGCTGAACCCATAACGCCCTGAATGTGAATGATGTTGTATTCGGGGAGGTTCTGTGATTCGAGCCATGAAACTGCTGTTTCGCCTTCCTTAGCCATGTCTGAAACGATTGAAGCTTCGTAAAGTGATTCGTCAGCATCGATTGTGCGGTCGAAAAGGATAACCTTTACGCCTGCTGCCTGAGCGTCTTTAAGAACTGAATCCCAGCCTGCTGTGTCAGCTGCTGAAAGGAGAAGGTAGTCAACTTCGTCCTGAATGAACTTCTGAGCGTAACCAATCTGCTCGTCGTTCTTGAGTGAGTAAGCAAAGGATGCGTCATAGCCATTTTCCTTTGTGAAAGTTTCTTTCATGTCCTTGTCGTTTGCTGTACGGTATCCTGACTCGTTAGGGTCGTTGTTGATGATGCCGACTTTGATGAGGTCGCCGCCGTTTCCGCTATTTGCGGGAGCCTTAGTACAACCTGCAAGTGAGAAACAAAGTGTTGTAGCGGCAACAAATGAGAGAATTTTCTTAAAGTTCATAATTATTACCTCCGTATCATTGTGGGACGAATGTTGTCCCTAAGTTGTACTTAGATTATAATATGATTGTTCATACATTTATACCGAAAATTTTACGCATATTGTTTAAAATTTTACGATTGTTGCAAGTTGTATTGCGAATTTGTATGTTTTAAGCAAAATTTGTATTGTTTTTACGAGCCTTAAACTCCTGAGGAGTAAGTCCTGTATGCTTTTTGAATATCTGGCTGAAATAGCGATAGTCGCCAAAGCCCACTTCATAAGCTATTTCATAGACCTTTTTGTTGGTACAGCAAAGCAGCGTTTTTGCCTTTTCTACGCGGATTTCTGTTAAATATGTAACAAAGTTCACGCCCATTTCCTTTTTAAAAAGACTACTGAAATAGGTCGGAGTGAAGTTCATATAGTCGGCGGCATCTTTTAAGGACAAATATTCGTGCGGATAGTTTTCTTCAATGAATTTTTTAACTTTTGTGGCAAATTCTCCGCCTGACTTTGATACAACTTTTGTTCTCCACTTAATACATTGTAATAACATCTCTGTAAAATATTCAACAGACTTGTCTGGTGTAGACAGTTTTTCAATGTCGTCAACTGTTCCAAAGAGTGAAACAAACTCGTCATCGGATATTCCGATTTTTTGTGCAAAGGACTTTGCGGTAAGGTAAATATCGGTTGAAATATATAAACGCAAAAGGACAGATTTAAGCTCACAAAATCCGATTTTATCGAAAAAATCAGCAATAACCATTCTGCCGTTTTCAAGCGAGCCGTTGTTTATCAGCTGTTGGAGCTGCTCGGTATCAATTTTGCGGACAGGTTCGTTATGCAAGACGGTGCTCCCCCTTTATATTACAAGTTGTATTCTTTTACGGAGTTTCTTATGACAATTTCAGGCGTAAATAAGAAATCTTCTGCCTTACGATTGGGATTTTTTATCAGTCCGACAATAGTTTCAGCCGCCTTTTCGCCGAGCAACTGATGAGGGTGACGGACAGAAGTTAGTGGAATATCAGATATTTCAGCAAACTTTGAGTCGTCTATTCCTACAATAGAAATATCATCGGGGACGGAAATTCCGTGGGATTTGCAGAATGATATAAGGTCGATAGCAAGGCGGTCATTGTAGCATACAACTCCCGTTGCGCCTGAGGTTTTAAGTAGCTTTAAAATACGGCTTTCAAAGAGTGAAAAGAGCATATCGGACTCCTTGGTCGTATACCACATAACATTTTCTTCGGCTTTTTCCACTCCGTTTTCAATACAACTTTGCATAAAGCCGCGGTATCTTTCGTGCCCCTGAATATCGTCAACAGCGAAAATTGCACAGATCTTCTTATGTCCCATTTTAAAGAGATGGTCTGCCGCAACCTTTCCTGCCGCCGAGTCGTCAAGCGAAACGCAGGGAAAATCTGCCCAGGGGTATTTTGCGTTAAAGAACACTATGGGGATATTTTTTGCTTTAAGGGTCTGAAAAAGCTCGATATTCTGGTTTGGAAGCGCACTTTTTGACGGCTCGATGATTAGCCCCTGAACGCCCTGCTCCATCATTGAGCAGAGAGCCCGTGACTCTTCATAGACCTTATTGCGTGTTATAGCAAGCTGCATTCCGATATTATTTCGGCGAAGAACTTTTTCTATTCCCGTCACTATCGAGGGAAAAATATAGTCGCCGAAGTAGGTGGAAATCAGGCCCACATTGACATGCCCAGGCAGAATTTCTTTGTCGGGGTTATTTTTGACAAAGGTTCCGCTGCCGCGCATACGGGTGATGATGTTCTGATTTTCAAGAACATTGAGCGCCTGTCTTACGGTCTGTCGGCTGACATTGTGCATTGAGGAAAGCTCGTTCTCAGAGAAAAAGCGGTCGCCCTCTGAAAGATTATTTTCGGTAATATAGTTTTTTGTCCATTCAACTATGGTTAAGTACTTAAAGTTGTCCATATAAAAACCCCCATAAATCGAGCTGTTTTTTATC
>CAMGJS010000002.1 GCA_946056455.1 uncultured Clostridia bacterium
TGAATAGGGGTTGTGGTATAATTTTATCGGATGTGGTATAATTTTGTCGGAAAAAATTATAAAAGGGGTATTGTTATGATATGTAAAAACTGTGGCACCGATAATGCCGAAAATTCATCATTCTGTTCATCCTGCGGAGCGTCAATGAATGTTGCACCTGCACCTGCTCCTACCTATGTCAATGTCCAGATGCCCTCAAATGTGAGCGAGCCTATTTCTGTGGGCGGATATGTGGGAATGTTTATTCTTATGGGTATTCCCTTGGTGAATATAATCTGCCTTATCGTGTGGATATGCTCGTCAAACAAGAACACAAAGAATTTCGGTCTTGCTTATCTTATTCTGATTGGCATTTCTGTGGGACTTTCAATTCTGACTACTATTCTTATCGCTGTTCTCGGCGGATTTACGGCACTTGCGGCATATACCGATAAAGCAGGTATGATGCTCTCACTTTTATCGCTTTAATCACAATAAAAAAATGCGACCGTCTGAGGCTCCCCTTTGACGGTCGCTTATTTTATTTTTTAAGGAGCTTTACAAGTCGTCTTGCCGCCTCTTCGGTGTCCTCGGGACTGCCGAAGGTCGAGAAGCGGAAGTACCCTTCTCCGCAGGAGCCGAAGCCCTCGCCGGGAGTTCCGACAACCTGAATTTCTTTGAGAATATAATCAAAAAATTCCCAGCTACCCATATTATCGGGGCATTTAAGCCAGATATAAGGAGCGTTCTTTCCTCCGCAATACCAGAGACCTATTTCGTCAAGAGCTTTCATAAGCACCTTGGCGTTATTTTTATATATGGCGATATTTGCTTTTATCTGCTTTTGTCCCTCATCGGTGAAAACTGCTACGCCGCCCTTCTGAATAATATACGACACGCCGTTTGTCTTTGTTGTGCGGTTTCTTACCCACATTGCGTTGAAGTTCATTCCGTTGCGAATAAGCGTTTTCGGGATAACGGTATAACCAAGTCTTGTTCCCGTAAAGCCTGCCGTTTTTGAGAGCGAGCATATCTCAATAGCGCAGTTTCTTGCTCCGTCAATTTCAAAAATGCTGTGAGGGAGAGTATCGTCCTCGATAAAGGCCTCATAAGCCGCGTCAAAGAGGATAACGGAGTTATGCTTGTTTGCAAAGTCAACCCACTTTTTCAGCTGTTCTTTGTTAAAGACCGCACCCGTGGGGTTGTTGGGAGAACAGATGTAGATAAGGTCTGCAACGGAGTTTTCATCGGGCAAGGGGAGAAAGCCGTTCTCTCTGCCCGAGGAAAGATGGATAATATTTCTGCCTGCTATTGTGTTAGCGTCAACATAGGCAGGGTATGCAGGCTCAATAACGAGGGCGGACGAGGATTTGTCGAAAAGGTCGAGAATGTCGCCCAGTTCATCGCTTGCTCCGCTTGAAACAAAAACTTCCTCGGAGGAAAGCTCTACCCCACGCTTTTTGTAATACTCTGCAATGGTTTCACGCAGAAAGGGCGCTCCGCATTCGGGCATATAGCCGTGGAAGGTGTCCTTTTTGCTCTGGTCGTCAACGCCCTCGTGTAAAGCCTTTATAACAGCGTCACAAAGGGGGAGCGAAACATCGCCTATGCCCATTCTGTAAAGTCTTTTATCGGGGTTATCTTCAAGATATTTTTTTGTTTTCTGTGCTATGTTATAGAAAAGATAGGAATCCTTTAAGTTCCCGTAATTCATATTCGGCGTCAGCATATTTCGCACTCTCCTTCATAAACTGTTTCGGCAGGGCCTGTCATTGTGACGGTTTTATCGTCTGAAATTTCTATTCTCAGCGTTCCGCCGTCAAGCCTTACCGCTATCTGAGAATTATACTCGCAGAAACGCTTTGATACAGCCGCCATAACCGAGGCGCACGCTCCCGTTCCGCAAGCCATTGTAACTCCGCTACCACGCTCCCACACTCTCATACGGAGTTCGTTTTCTGAAATGACTTCTACAAATTCAACATTCACTCCGTCGGGAAAAGCCTCGTGGTGTTCGATTTTAGGCCCTAAGGTAGTAAGCGGTGCTTTTTCTATGTCTTTTACAAATATAACTGCGTGAGGGTTTCCGACAGAAACGGGGGTGCAGGTAATCGTTTCGCCGTCAACGGTTATGGTCATATCGTCTTTTGCCTCCGCCTTACCCATATTGACGGTAACGGACTTGACCTTGCCCGCTGAAATCTGCAAATCAAGGTATTTTATTCCCGAAAGGGTTTCGATTTTTAGCTTTGTCTTGTCGGTATAGCCTTTGTCGTAAACATATTTTCCTACGCAACGAATACCGTTTCCGCACATTTTCGCCTCACTGCCGTCGGCGTTGAAAATTCTCATTTTAAAGTCGGCAATATCGGACTTTGAAATATAAATCATACCGTCCGAGCCTGCGCCGAAGTGACGCTCCGACAGCTTTATGGAAAGCTCCGCGATATTTTCGGGGACTTCTCCGTAAACATACAGATAATCGTTGCCAAGACCGTGCATTTTTGTAAAGTGCATAATTATCCCTCCCTATTCGTCGTCTATGCAGGATATTCCTATTGTAAGCTCTTCAAGAATATCAAGAAGAACCTTGACGGTATCGAGTGAAGTAAGCATTGTTATGTTATTCTGTGAAGCGCATCTGCGGATTGCTACTCCGTCTTCATAATGAACGCCCGAAAGTATCGCTCTTGTGCAGATAACATAGCTTACATAACCTGCTCTTATGGATTCGAGGATTTCCTCGCTACCCTCCGAGAGTTTTCTGCGTATTCTTGTTCTTATGCCGTGTTCCTTTAAGAATGTGGCTGTGCCTATCGTTGCCTCGATATTAAAGCCCATATCATAAAATCTGCGGACAAGAGGAAGTGCCTCTTCCTTGTCCTCGTCGGCAAGGGTGACAACAACTGTGCCGTAGTTCTGTACCTTTATGCCCGATGCGGTCATTGCCTTGAACATCGCTCTGTGGAGCTTTTTGTCATAGCCTATAGCCTCGCCCGTTGACTTCATCTCAGGTGAAAGGTAAGCGTCCATTCCCTGCAACTTTGAGAACGAAAATGCAGGCGCTTTGACATAATATCTGCCCTTTTCCTTGGGGTAGACTTCGGTGATGCCCTGTTCTTCAAGGTCTTTGCCGAGGATAACAAGGGTTGCTATATCGGCAAGGCTGTAACCTGTTGCTTTTGAAAGGAACGGAACTGTTCTTGATGAACGGGGGTTGACTTCAATGATATAGACATTGTCCTCTTTATCCACAATGAACTGAATGTTGAAAAGTCCTATTATGCCTATTCCAAGACCTAATTTTTGTGTGTAGTCAAGAATTGTGGACTTAACTTTTTCCGATATGCTGTAAGGCGGATATACGCTTATGGAGTCGCCCGAATGAACGCCTGTTCTTTCAACAAGCTCCATAATGCCCGGGACGAATACCCTCTTGCCGTCGCATACTGCGTCGACCTCGACTTCTTTTCCGCGGATATATTTATCGACGAGAACGGGTTTATCCTTGTCTATCTCAACGGCGGTTTTAAGGTAGTTTCTCAAAGCCTCTTCCTTTGCGACAATCTGCATTGCTCTTCCGCCGAGAACAAAGCTCGGGCGGACAAGCACGGGGTAGCCTATCTCCTCCGCCGCCTTTACTCCCTCTTCAATGCTTGTTACCGCTCTGCCCTTTGGCTGAGGAATATCAAGGCTCAAAAGAAGCTTTTCAAAAGCGTCACGGTTTTCGGCGCGCTCGATAGCGTCGCAGTCTGTTCCGATTATCTTTACTCCGCGCTCCCTCAAAGGCTCGGCAAGGTTTATTGCTGTCTGTCCTCCGAGGGTTGCTATTACTCCGTAGGGGTTTTCAAGCTCTATTATATTCATAACATCTTCAACGCACAAAGGCTCGAAGTAAAGCTTATCGGAGCAGGTATAGTCGGTCGAGACGGTTTCGGGGTTATTGTTTATGATGATAGCCTCAAAGCCTGCTTCCTTTATCGTCTTGACAGCGTGAACGGTGGAGTAGTCGAACTCAACGCCCTGACCTATTCTTATAGGTCCCGAACCTAAAACAACTACCTTTTTCTTTTCGGATACTATGGACTCGTTTTCTTCCTCGTAGGTCGAATAGAAATAGGGAATATAGCTTTCAAATTCCGAGGCGCAGGTGTCTATCATCTTATAGACGGGGGTTATGTTTTCGTGTCGACGAAGCTCAAAAATCTCAATCTCGGTCATATCCCAGAGCTTTGCGATTTCTTTATCCGAAAAGCCCATCTGCTTTGCCGATTTGAGTACGGCAAGGTTAAGCTTGTTCTCTTTAAGCTCGGTTTCCTTTTCGACAATATTGCGTATCTTTCTTATAAAAAATCTGTCGATACCCGTTGCCCGTCTTATGTCCCTTGTTTCTGTCTTTCGGCGCAAAAGTTCCGCTATTGCATAGATACGGTCGTCTGTGCCTTTTCTGATATATTTCATCAGCTCGTCTGTGGGAATATCGTCAAACTTTTTGTTGTAGAGATGGTCAAGACCTATTTCAAGCGAACGAACAGCTTTTAAGAGGCTTTCTTCAATAGTTCTGCCGACGCTCATAACCTCGCCCGTTGCTTTCATCTGTGTTGACAAGGAATTGTCCGCGTCCGCAAATTTATCGAATGGGAAACGGGGCATTTTTGTAACTACATAGTCCAGTGCAGGCTCGAACGAGGCAGGTGTGTTGGCTAACTGAATTTCGTCCAAGGTCATTCCCACGCCGATTTTTGCCGATACTCTTGCTATGGGGTAACCGCTCGCCTTTGAAGCAAGTGCCGACGAACGGGAAACACGGGGGTTTACCTCAATAAGATAGTAGTCGAAGGAATGAGGGTCCAAAGCGAACTGAACATTGCAACCGCCCTCGATTTCAAGGGCACGGATAATCTTCAATGCGCTGTCACGGAGCATATGGTACTCTTTGTTTGTTAAGGTCTGCGACGGACAAACAACAATGGAGTCGCCCGTATGGATACCGACGGGGTCCAGGTTTTCCATATTACATATCGTGATAGCTGTGTCGTTGCTGTCACGCATTACCTCGTATTCAATCTCTTTATAGCCCTTTATGCTCTTTTCGATAAGAACCTGCTTTACGGGAGAGAGTGAAAGAGCATTCTTCATAAGAGGAATAAGCTCGCTTTCGTTATCGGCAAAGCCTCCGCCCGTTCCGCCAAGGGTAAAGGCAGGACGAAGTACAACGGGGTAGCCTATCTTTTCTGCAACGGCAATACCCTCCTCGATAGAGTTTGCAATATCCGATGGGAGAACAGGCTCGCCAAGGCTTTCGCAAAGCTCCTTGAAAAGCTCTCTGTCCTCGGCGCGTTCGATACTTTCGCTCTTTGTGCCGAGAAGCTCAACGCGACATTCTTTTAAAATGCCTTTCTTTTCAAGGCTCATCGCAAGGTTAAGTCCCGTCTGTCCGCCGATACCGGGGAGAATAGCGTCGGGGCGTTCGTATCTAATTATCTTTGCGATATATTCAAGTGTCAAAGGCTCCATATAGACCTTATCGGCGATTTTTGTATCGGTCATAATCGTTGCGGGGTTTGAGTTGCAAAGAACTACCTCATAGCCCTCCTCTTTAAGCGCAAGACAAGCTTGCGTTCCTGCGTAGTCAAACTCAGCCGCCTGACCTATGACAATAGGTCCCGAGCCTATGACGAGTACCTTTTTTATATCAGTCCTCTTTGGCATTGTCTTTCGCCTCCTTGATGATATTAATAAAACGGTCGAAGAGATATGCGCTGTCCTGCGGTCCCGGTGCGCTTTCGGGGTGGTACTGCACGCTGAAAACCTTATCCTTGTCGCACTTTACTCCCTCTATGGTGTTATCGAGAATATTCTTGTGCGTTACCTGCAAGGAAGTTTTTGCAAGGCTTTCTTCGTCAACGGCATAGGAATGGTTCTGGGATGTTATCTCTATCTTATTCGTTTCAAGATTTCTTACGGGGTGGTTTCCTCCGCGATGACCGAATTTGAGCTTATAGGTCTTTGCTCCGTAGGCAAGAGAAATTATCTGGTGACCTAAGCATATTCCGAATATGGGGTACTTTCCGATAAGCGCCCTGACGGTTTCAATGGTTTCGGGAACATCTGTCGGGTCCCCGGGGCCGTTTGAGATGAAAATTCCGTCTGGGGACATATCTTCAATGACTTCGGCAGGTGTGTTCCACGGAACTACCATTACTCTGCAACCTCTGTTATTAAGGGAACGGACGATGTTTTTCTTCATTCCGCAGTCGATAGCGACAATGCGGTATTTTTCGTTTATTGTTCGTGATACCCACGACTCTTTACAGCTTACCTTGTCAACTGCGTCGGTGGGAACATTATTTTCGCTTAGGATTTGTAAAGCCTCTTCCTTGCTTGTTGAAATGTCGGTCAAGAGAACTTTTCTGCTACCCTTATCTCTTATGGAGCGTGTTATCTTTCTTGTGTCAACGCCGTAAATTCCCGGGATTTTGTAGTATTTCATAACCTTGTCGAGTGATGAAACGCTTCTGAAATTCGAGGGCTCGTCGTTATATTCTCTGACAATAAGTGCTCCTATTGTGGGGATATTGGTTTCATAATCGTCCGCCGCCATACCGTAGTTTCCGATAAGGGGATATGTCATAACTACCGCCTGATAGGTGTATGACGGGTCGGACATAATCTCCTGATAGCCTACCATCGAGGTATTGAAAACTATCTCGCAGACCTTATCCTCGGTATCGCCGAAGGAGTATCCAAGGTATTCCTCGCCGTTTTCAAAAACTATTTTTCTGTTGAATTCCTTAGTCATAACGGTACCTCACTTCTTTTCGGAAAGTCGCTGTTCAAAGCGGTCTTTTCTTGTATCAAGGGGAATTTTTGTGGGATAAACGCCGTCAAAGCAAGCGCCGCAAAAGCCGCCGCCCTCCGACAGTGCAGAAAGCTCCTCAACGGGCAGATAACCCAAGGTGTCCGCCCCGATTATCTTTGCCGTTTCTTCAACGGAATGATGACAGGCGATGAGATTTTCCTCCGAGTCGATGTCTGTTCCGTAGTAGCAAGGGTGCATAAACGGCGGAGAGGATATTCTCATATGGACTTCTTTTGCTCCTGCCTCACGCAAAAGCTTTACTATTCGTCCGCTTGTCGTTCCTCTTACAATAGAGTCGTCTATAAGAACGATTTTCTTATCCTTTACAACCTCTTCAATAGCCGAAAGCTTTATTTTAACCTTGTCAAGTCTGCCCGAGGGCTCTATGAAGGTTCTGCCGATATATTTATTCTTGATAAGTCCTATGCGGTAGGGAATACCCGACTGTTCGCTGAAACCGAGCGCCGCGTCAAGCCCCGAATCGGGAACTCCTATGACGATATCGGCGTCAACGGGGTGAGCTTTTGCAAGAATTTTTCCTGCCGTAAAGCGTGCCTTGTGAACGGATATTCCGTCAATGGTTGAATCAGGTCTTGCAAAATAGATGTATTCAAAAATGCAGAGTTTCTTTTCCTTTTTGTTACAATGCTCCTTGCGTGAAACAAGTCCGTCCTCTGAAAAAACGATTATCTCCCCCGGCTCTATATCTCTTATGAACTCTCCGCCGACTGCTTTTATTGCACAGCTCTCGGAGGCTACTACATATCCGCCGTCTTTTAATGAGCCGTAGCACAACGGTCGGAAGCCGTAAGGGTCACGGGCGCAGATAAGCTTTCTCGGCGACATTACGACAAGGGAGTACGCTCCGTCAAGAGTGTTCATTGCGTTGCTGACAGCGTCCTCGATAGAAGTGGTTTTAAGGCGTTCCCTTGTGATTATATAGGCTATCGTTTCTGTGTCGCTTGTGGTGTGAAATATTGCGCCCGAAAGTTCAAGCTCGTTTCTTAGTTCGACAGCGTTTGAAAGGTTGCCGTTATGGGCTATCGCCATTCTGCCCTTCTGGTGATTTACCTCAATAGGCTGACAGTTTCTGCGGTTTGTTCCTCCCGTTGTGCCGTATCTTGCGTGGGCAACCGCCATTTTTCCTTTGGGGAGCTTTGACAGAACATCGTCCGAGAAAACCTCGCTCACAAGACCTATATCCTTATGGGACGAAAAAAGTCCGTCATCGTTGACAACTATTCCGCAACTTTCTTGTCCTCTGTGCTGTAAAGCGTAAAGCCCGAAATATGAAATACCTGCAACATCGGTCTGTTCGGGGGTTATCACTCCGAAAACTCCACATTCTTCGTGAATACTCATTCTGCGTCACCTTCCATATGAGCGACAGCCGCTCCGATAAAGCCTTTGAAAAGTGGGTGCGGTTTATTCGGTCTGCTCTTGAATTCGGGGTGATACTGAACTCCTATGTGGAAAGGTCTTTCGGTGAGCTCCACAGTTTCAACAAGTCTGCCGTCGGGGGACATTCCACTGAGGGTAAGTCCGTTACTTTGCAAAATATCTCTGTAATCGTTATTGAGTTCATAGCGGTGACGATGTCTTTCGCTTATATCAAGTGTGCCGTAGCAACGCTCCATTGCGCTTCCCTCTTTTATTCTGCAAGGGTACGCTCCGAGCCTTAATGTTCCGCCCTTGTCGATATCGTCGCTCTGCCCCGGCATAAAGTCTATTACCTTATTTTTGCAGAGTTCGTCAAACTCGCCCGAGTTTGCATCCTTTATTCCTGCAACATTTCTTGCGTATTCTATTACGGCAATCTGCATTCCGAGGCATATTCCAAAGTAGGAGATATTATTCTCTCTTGCGTATTTTGCCGCTGTAATCATACCTTCTATTCCGCGGCTGCCAAATCCCCCCGGGACGAGTATTCCGTCAAGTCCTGAGAGCTTTTCAGATACATTGCTTTCGGTTATCTCCTCCGAGTCTATCCAGTGGACTGTCACATAGGCGTTGTTTGCATAGCCTGCGTGGTTTAATGCTTCTGCTACGGAAAGATAAGCGTCGTGAAGTCCGACATATTTTCCCACAAGACCGATATCTACTTTTTTCGGTCTTGATTTTATCCTCTCAACCATTTCTGTCCACTCGGCAAGGTCGGGCTCTCTGGCTTCTATTCCAAGCTCACGGCAGACAACGGACGAGAAGTTTGCCTTTTCAAGCATAAGGGGAGCTTCATAGAGATTCGGGAGGGTGATATTCTCAATTACGCAGTCGGGTTTTACATTACAGAACAGCGATATTTTCTTGAAGATTGAGTCCTCTAACGGTTCATCGCAACGAAGCACAACAATGTTGGGGTTTACTCCCATTCCTTGAAGTTCCTTGACGGAATGTTGCGTCGGCTTTGATTTATGCTCGTCGGAGCCTCTCAAAAAAGGAACAAGGGTGACATGAATGAAAAGGCTGTTTTCTCTTCCGACTTCGAGAGAAATCTGCCTTACCGCTTCAATAAACGGCTGAGATTCAATATCGCCGATTGTTCCGCCTATTTCTGTTATAACAACATCGGCACCTGTCTTTTTGCCGAGGCTGTAAACAAATTCTTTGATTTCGTTTGTGATATGGGGGATAACCTGAACGGTGGAGCCTAAATATTCGCCGCGGCGCTCTTTGTTGAGGACATTCCAGTAGACCTTTCCTGTGGTGAGGTTTGAATATTTGTTGAGGTCCTCGTCGATAAAACGCTCATAGTGTCCAAGGTCGAGGTCGGTTTCGGCGCCGTCCTCGGTGACATAGACCTCGCCGTGCTGATAGGGGCTCATTGTGCCGGGGTCCACATTGATATAAGGGTCAAACTTCTGTGCGGCGACTTTAAGACCTCTGGCTTTTAAAAGTCTGCCAAGAGAAGCCGCCGTTATGCCCTTGCCGAGCCCCGAAACTACTCCGCCTGTAACGAAAATATATTTTGTCATAGTTATCACTCCCGAAAAATTTGTTCTGTTACTCCCATTCAACCGTTGCGGGCGGCTTTGAGGTTATATCGTAAACTACTCTTGAAACGCCTGCAACCTCATTTGTAATTCTGCTACTTGATTTTTCAAGCACTTCATAGGGAAGTCTTGACCATTCCGCTGTCATAAAGTCGTCTGTGGTGACGGCTCTGAGTGCTACCGTGTAGCCGTATGTTCTTGCATCGCCCATAACGCCAACGCTACGCAAATCTGTAAGCACGGCAAAATACTGGCTTACTTCGCTTTCAATACCTGCCTTTGCGATTTCTTCTCTGAAAACAGCGTCCGCTTCACGCAGAAGGTCTGCCTTTTCTTTTGTTATCTCGCCTATTATTCTTACGGCAAGTCCGGGGCCGGGGAAGGGCTGGCGCCACACGAGTTCGTGGGGGATACCGAGCTTTTCGCCTACTTCACGGACTTCGTCTTTAAAGAGGTCGCGCAAGGGTTCTATTATTCTTTCAAAGGACATTATATCGGGGAGACCGCCTACATTGTGGTGGCTCTTTATCACTGCCGAGTCGCCCTTGCCACTTTCAACAACATCGGGATAAATTGTTCCCTGCGCAAGAATATCTATCTTGCCAAGATTTTTTGCCTCGTCCTCAAATACTCTTATAAATTCCTCGCCGATGATTTTTCTTTTCTTTTCGGGTTCTGTCACACCTTTGAGCTTTGTGAGAAAACGCTCCTCGGCATTGACTCTTATAAGGTTCATTCCGAATTTTTCTTTAAAGGTCTTTTCAACAAAATCGCCCTCGTCCTTTCGGAGCAGTCCGTGGTCGACAAAAACGCAGGTGAGGTTCTTGCCGACAGCCTTATGAAGAAGAACGGCGGCAACCGACGAGTCAACTCCGCCCGAAAGCGCAAGCAGTATCTTTTTATCCTTCAACTCGTCTTTATATTTTTCAACCGAGCTTTCGATGAAGCTTTCCATCTTCCAGTCGGCGTTGCATTTGCATATTTCAAAAAGGAAATTTGTAAGCATTTCTTTTCCGAAAACGGTGTGGGTAACCTCGGGATGAAACTGAACGCCGTAAATGTTACGCTTTTTATCGCACATTGCGGCGACGGGGCATTTGTCGGTGTGAGCGATTATCTCAAAGCCTTCGGGTGCGTCGGATATAAAATCGGTGTGGCTCATAAAGCAGACGCTTTCGTGGGGAACTCCCTTGAAAAGCGGACTTTCATCGACATATACCGTTGTCTTTCCGTATTCGCTTGAATTGTCGGCGCTCTTTACCGTTCCGCCAGCCATAAAGGCAATAAGCTGGTCGCCGTAGCATATTCCGAGAACGGGTATGCCAAGGTCAAGAACGGCTTTATCGTAGTGGGGAGATTTTTCGTCATAGACGCTGTTCGGTCCTCCCGTGAAAATTACTCCCTTAAAGCCCTCATTTTTTATCTCATCGGCAGAAATTTTGTTATACGCTCTTATTTCGGCGTAGATATGCTGTTCGCGCACTCTTCTTGCTATCAGCTGATTGTACTGTCCGCCAAAATCGAGAACAAGAATTTTATCCACAATTACCCCTCCGTAACTTTTTACATACAAAAAAAGACAATGATGCCTTTAATGAAAATCACCAAAGACGCCATTGCCTTCACTTTGAATATTATACTCCTTTTGGGAGCGCTTGTCAATTATTTTTTCAAAAAAACAAGAGCGCCCGAGGATAAATCGTGCGCTCTCATATTTTTAATTAAACAAGCTGGATAAGAGCCATCTCGGCTGCGTCGCCGCGACGGGGACCTATCTTAACTATTCTTGTGTAACCACCGTTACGCTCTGCATACTTGGGTGCGATTTCGTCAAAGAGTTTCTTGACTACATCTTCCTTTGTGATATAAGCCAAAGCCTGACGCTTTGAGTGCAGGTCGTTTGTCTTTGCGATTGTGATCATCTTTTCAGCCATAGAGCGAACTTCCTTTGCTCTTGTAACTGTTGTTTCAATCTGACCGTTTTCAAGCAGGTATGTTACCATTGCTCTGAGCATTGCTTTTCTGTGGTCGCTTGTTCTTCCGAGTTTTCTTGCACCTGGCACTGTATTTCACTCCTTACATTACGAACAAAATGTTCTTATTCTTCCTCTGAGCTGAGGTTAAAGCCAAGTGATTGAAGCTTTTCTTTAACTTCGTCAAAGGATTTCTTTCCAAGGTTTCTTACCTTCATCATTTCTTCTTCCGACTTGCTTATCAAGTCGTCTACGGTGTTAATTCCCGCTCTCTTCAAGCAGTTAAACGAACGAACGGATAAGTCAAGTTCCTCAATGGTCATCTCAAGGATTTTTTCCTTGCCCTTGTCATCCTTTTCAATCATTATCTCTGTGTTTGAAGCCTCTTCCGAGAGGTCAATAAACGAGAGGAGATGCTCGTTGAGGAATTTGGCAGCCAACGATACGGCGTCCTTTGCGGATATTGTACCGTCAGTCCATACTTCCAATGTGAGCTTATCAAAATCGGTAACATTGCCGACACGGGTGTTATCAACCTTGTAATTAACCTTTAAAACAGGCGTGTAGATGGAATCGACAGCTATTGTGTCGATGGGGAAGTCAAATCTCTGCTTGTTCTTTTCGGCAGAAACATATCCTCTTCCCTTGTCGATTGTGATTTCCATATACAGCTTTGCGTCCTTGCCGAGTGTGGCAATGTGCATTCCCGGGTCAAGAATATCGACCTCAGAGTCGGTCTTGATGTCGCCTGCGGTAACTTCACATTCGCCTTCGGCCTCGATAAGAACGGTTTTAGGACCGTCACCGTACATTTTTGCCGTAAGTCCCTTTATGTTGAGGATAATTTCTGTAACATCCTCTTTGACATTAGGGATAGTTGACATTTCATGGTGTACTCCGTCAATCTTGACAGAAATAACGGCTACTCCATAAAGCGAGGAGAGCAGCACTCTTCTTAAGCTGTTGCCAAGAGTAATGCCATAGCCGCGCTCAAGGGGAGAAACGACAAACTTGCCGTATGTTCCGTTGGTCTTGAGTTCAGCAATCTCTATTTCCGGCTTCTTAATTAAATCAACCATTCAAAACCCTCCTATATTCGCAATATTTAGTTTGTATAAGAACGCACCGCAACAAAGCGATATAATAATATATTGCGGAGCGCCCTTCCGATGTGAAAAAGTATATCGCTATTACTTGGAGTACAATTCGACGATGAGCTGTTCTTCAACCTCGATGTCGATTTCTTCTCTGTTAGCAAGGCGTGAAACCTTTGCCGAAAGAGCGTCCTTATTGTATTCAAGCCACATAGGAATAGGTCTTGCGTCGTTCGCTTCAACTATTGCCTTCATGCTGTCTGTTGCCTTGCTCTTGTCGCAGATAGCAACTGTGTCACCTGCTTTGACAAGGTATGAAGGAATGTTTACCTTTCTGCCGTTTACTGTGAAATGACCGTGAACAACAAGCTGTCTTGCCTGTGCTCTTGAAGCGGCAAAGCCGAGTCTGTAAACGATATTGTCAAGGCGTGATTCAAGGATTACGAGAAGGTTTTCGCCGGCCTTACCCTGCATCTTTTCAGCCATTTCAAAGTAGTGATGGAACTGGCCTTCGAGAACGCCGTAGTACTTCTTTGTCATCTGCTTTGCACGAAGCTGCATTCCGTATTCGGACATCTTCTTGCGTGACTGACCATGCTGTCCGGGAGCGCCCTTTCTCTTTTCCTTATTTCTTTCGTCTATAGCACACTTGTCTGAGTAGCAGCGATCGCCCTTGAGGAAAAGCTTCTTACCCTCGCGGCGGCACTGTCTGCAAACTGCACCGGTATATCTTGCCATTTATTATTACACCTCCTGATATTAGACGCGTCTTCTCTTGGGAGGACGGCATCCGTTGTGGGGAATAGGGGTTACATCCTTGATAAGACGAACTTCGAGTCCGACTGTCTGCAATGCTCTGATTGCGGCTTCACGACCTGCTCCGGGGCCCTTAACATAAACTTCAACATTTTTAAGGCCGTGTTCCATAGCTGCCTTAGCTGCAACTTCTGCTGCTGTCTGAGCTGCAAAAGGAGTAGACTTCTTTGAGCCTCTGAAACCGAGTCCGCCTGCCGATGCCCATGAGATTGCGTTACCCTGAGTGTCGGTGATTGTTACGATTGTGTTATTGAAGGTAGACTGGATATGAACAGCGCCGTTTTCAATGTTCTTTCTTTCACGGCGGCGTCTGACAGTAGCCTTCTTACCCTTAGTTACCTGTGCCATTGTTCATTCCCTCCTTACTTCTTCTTGTTAGCGATTGTCTTTACAGGGCCCTTGCGGGTTCTTGCGTTTGTCTTTGTTCTCTGTCCTCTTACGGGGAGACCCTTGCGGTGACGAACGCCTCTGTAACAGCCGATTTCAACAAGTCTTTTGATGTTGAGAGCAACTTCACGACGAAGGTCGCCTTCAACAGTATAGTTCTTTTCGATTTCTTCACGCAGTTTGGCAAAATCGTCTTCTGTGAGGTCTCTTACTCTTGTGTCGGGATTTATACCTGTTGCTGCGATGATGTTTTCAGCAGATTTGCGACCGATGCCGTAGATATATGTGAGGCCGATTTCGACTCTCTTATCCTTGGGCATGTCTATACCAGCAATTCTTGCCATTTTTAGCTACACCTCCAAATTTTAGGTCTTAATTAGCCCTGACGCTGCTTGTGCTTCGGATTTTCGCAGATTACCATTACCTTACCCTTGCGCTTTATAACCTTGCACTTTTCGCATATTGGCTTAACCGAAGGTCTTACTTTCATTGAAAATACCTCCTTATCAGTTGTGCGGAACATTCCGCGTTTAAAAGTCTTCTGTGGTTTTATTGAAGTGCGTTTCTTTCATCTTACGACCGCCGCGGTGGCTCAGCATAAGCCCCATTATCGAATTGACGATTTACTTCGCTCTCCAAGTAATCCTGCCCTTTGACAAATCGTAAGGCGACATTTCAACTGTTACCTTATCTCCGGGAACTATACGGATATAGTTCATACGGAGTTTGCCTGAAACATGGGCAAGTATCTTGTGACCGTTTGACAGCTCGACCTGAAACATTGCGTTGGGCAAAGCTTCAAGAACGGTTCCTTCAATCTCGATTACGTCTTCCTTAGACATATTTACCTCCCCAAATTGAGTGGTTACGGCAGGCTCGCTTTTATTTTGTTGAGAGCCTTTCTGAGCTTTTTGTCTGTTAATTCGTTATCGTCAAGAGAAATGTCAAGAGTTTCTAAGTGTTTAAGGCTTTTCTTTTTCGGGTTATCCGATTTTCTCCTCTTGCCGTCTGCGATGTAAGCAAAGCCGTTTTCGCAGTAAAGCACGGCGAAAAGTCCGCCTTTTTCTCCTCCTGCTAATGCCCTGACGATTTTTCCTCTGGCAAACATAATATTACTCAATCGACCTTTGTGAGCAGGATAGGCTTATCGCTTGTTATTGCGACGGTGTGTTCAAAGTGCGCCGAATATGAACCGCTCTTTGTGACAACTGTCCAGTCGTTGCCGAGAACTCTTACGCCGTCGCCTTTTAAATTTATCATAGGCTCTATGGCGATTACCATTCCCGGAACAAGCCGAGGTCCGTGACCTGCCTTGCCGTAGTTTGGAACTTCGGGCTCTTCGTGGAGCTTTTTGCCCACTCCGTGACCGATATATTCCTTGACTACTCCAAAGCCGAATTTTCTCACATGCTCTTCTATTGCCGAGGAAATATCTCCGATACGGTTACCTGCAACGGCTTTTTCTATCCCTTTGTAAAGGCTTTCTTCGGTTATCCTCATAAGCTCTTCATTTTCGGGGGATATTTTGCCCACCGCAAAGGTCCTTGCGCTGTCGCCGTGAAAACCGCCGATATACGCTCCGACATCGATGCTAACAATGTCGCCCTCGCGGATTTTTCTCTTGCCCGGTATTCCGTGGATAACTTCCTCGTTGACTGAAATGCAGGCGCTTGCGGGAAATCCGCCGTAACCGAGAAAGCTCGGCGTAGCTCCCTGACTTACTATATAGTCGTGAATTATGGTGTCAAGCTCTTTTGTGGTCATTCCCGCGCAGAGCTTTTCTCCTGCGAGCTTTAAAGCCTCGCCCGTAATTCTGCCTGCAATTTTCATTTTTGCAATATCCGAAGCGGATTTGATGTTAATCATTTTATTTCAAAGCCTCTAATACAAGAGCGGATGTTTCCTCAACGGTGTCCTTTCCGTGAACCGTTGTGAGAAGTCCCTTTGCGGCATAAAAGTCCTTTAAGGGAGCTGTCTGCTCGTGATAGGTTTTAAGCCTTGAAAGAACAGTTTCGGGAGCGTCGTCCTTTCTCTGAACGGTCTTGCCGCCGCACTTGTCGCAAACGCCTTCAACCTTTGTGGGTTTGAATTCGATGTGATAAGAGTTGCCGCAGTCTTCGCAGACTCTTCTTCCCGAAAGGCGCTGAGTGATTGTTTCGTCCTCAACGGCGATTTCAAGAACCTTGTCTATCTTTACTCCCATTTTGTCGAGTGCTTCTGCCTGGGGAACGGTTCTTGGAAATCCGTCAAGGATAAAACCGCCCTTGCAGTCGTCCTCGGCAATTCTGTCTTTAAGAATACCGATTACAACCTCATCGGGAACGAGTGCGCCGCTGTCCATAAAGGACTTTGCTTCAAGACCGCTTTTTGTGCCGTTCTTGACAGCCTCACGGAGCATATTGCCCGTTGAGATTGCGGGGATTTTAAGATTGTCGCAAATTACTTCTGCCTGTGTGCCTTTCCCTGCGCCGGGAGCTCCGAGAAGAATTAAATTCATAATTTCAACCTCCAGCGTTATTCAAGAAATCCCTTATGATGACGCATCATCAGCTGAGATTCAAGTGTGCGGACTGTTTCAAGGGCAACGCTTACGATGATGAGGATTGATGTTCCTCCCATTGCGATGTTAACATTGGGAACTTTCATTGCCGCAAGAACATTCTGTGTGATGATAGGGAATATTGCTATAAGTCCTAAGAATATCGCTCCCACAAGAGTAATGTGTGAAAGCACTCTGCTGATATAATCAGATGTAGGCTTTCCTGGGCGAATTCCGGGGATACCGCCGTTGTTCTGTCTTAAATTGTTTGCTATTTCAACGGGGTTGAATGTCATAGAAACATAGAAGTAGTTAAATCCTATGATGAGCAGGAAGTAAATTACCGCATAGCCTATGCTGTTCGAGTTGAAGAACTTCAAAAATCCGATATAAAAACTCTGAAGTCCTGTCATATTTGCCTGGTCAATCTTTGCAGGGTCGAAGATAAGCTGTAATGTCTGGGGGATACTCATAAACGCCATTGCAAAGATGATAGGCATAACGCCCGTTGCTGCAACCTTTATCGGAATATGAGTGCTTTGTCCGCCGTACTGCTTTCTGCCCACAACTCTTTTAGCATACTGGATAGGAATTCTTCTTTCGGATTCGTTCATAAACACGATAAAACCTATCATAAGAACGAATACAATAACTATTGCAAGCGAAAGGAAGATATACTTCATATCGGTCTGAACAAGGGTGATAAGCTTTTTTAATCCCGAAGGTCCTCTTGCGATGATACCTGCAAAAAGTATCATTGAGATACCGTTGCCGATACCGTACTCGTTAATCTGGTTACCGAGCCATACGACAATCGAGGCACCTGCAACAAAGCAGGATACGATAACAAATGCCGCAAAAACGCCCATTCCGCCGACGGTATATTCAACCGCGCCCGAGTTACGCATTATGACATAATAACCGAAGCCCTGAAGAGCGGCTATCGCCACTCCCGTAATATCGGTTATCTTCTGGATAAGCTTTCTTCCCGATTCGCCTTCCTTCTGAAGTCTTTCAAGAGGAGGGAGAGCGTATGTCAGAAGCTGAATGATGATTTGTGCGTTGATGATAGGTGTGATAGACAGAGCGAAGATTGTCGCATTCGCCAGAGCGCCACCCGAAAGAATATCCATATAGCTCAGGATGGAGCCGTCGTTGCTTTCAAGTATTGATTTAAGCACCGTAGCGTCAAGAAAAGGAACGGGAACAAATACTGCGCCTATTCTGTATATCACTATTACAAAGAGGGTGAAAAGAAGTTTTTTTCTGAGGTCTTCATTCTTCCAAGCGTTTCTGAAGGTTTCAAACACGCTATATCACCTCGACCTTCCCGCCTGCTTTTTCAATCTTTTCCTTTGCGGATTCTGTGAACTTTGCAGCCTTTACGGTAAGGTTCTTTGTGAGATTTCCGTTTCCAAGAATTTTTACTCCGTCATTTTCCTTCTTGATGATACCTGCTGCGATAAGGAGCTCTGTATCAACTACTGTGCCTTCCTTGAACTTTTCAAGAGAAGAAACATTTACTGTTGAGTAAGTCTTGGCGAAAATGTTGTTGAATCCTCTCTTAGGGATTCTTCTTGCCATAGGCATCTGGCCGCCTTCAAAGCCTGCTCTGAGTGAGCAGCCTGAACGAGCCTTCTGTCCCTTATGACCTTTACCTGCTGTTTTTCCGTTGCCCGAACCGTGTCCGCGGCCTTTACGGAAGGAGTCCTTGCTTGCTCCCTGTGCAGGGGAGAGTTCATATAATTTCATTGCATTGCACCTCCCAGCTTATTCTACTACTTCAACAAGATGTGAAATCTTTGCGATTTTACCCTTGGTCTGAGGGTTATCAGGCTGTTCAACAACCTGACCTACTTTTTTAAGACCCAAAGCGTGAGCTGTTGCAATCTGCTTTTCAAGTCTGCCGTTAAGGCTTTTTACGAGCTTTATTTTCATATTGCTTAAGCCCCCTTATCCTAAAATTTCTTTAACGGTCTTTCCGCGCTTTGCGGCAACTTCCTTAGCGGAAGTGCATGATGCAAGACCCTGAATTGTTGCTCTTACAACATTGCAAGCGTTGTTTGAACGAAGTGATTTTGTTCTGATGTCCTTGATACCTGCAACTTCAACTACTGCACGGACAGGACCGCCTGCGATAACACCGGTACCGGGAGCAGCGGGCTTCATAAGAACTCTGCCTGCTCCGAATTCACCGATAACCTCGTGAGGAATTGTTGTGCCCTTGAGAGAAATCTTTACAAGGTTCTTCTTTGCGTCGTCAATTCCCTTGCGGATAGCGTCGGGAACTTCTCCCGATTTGCCGAGACCGAAACCAACTGTTCCGTTTCCGTCTCCAACGACAACTAAAGCTGCAAACTTGAATATGCGTCCGCCCTTAACTGTCTTTGATACTCTGTTAATGCAGACTACTCTTTCAGTAAGCTCAAGCTTTGATGCATCTATATTAGCCAAAAGTCATTACCTCCTTATTAGAAATTGAGTCCGCTCTCGCGAGCGCCTTCAGCCAGTTCCTTAACTCTTCCGTGATAAAGGTAACCGCCTCTGTCGAATACAACATCGGTAATTCCCTTTTCTGCGGCAGCCTTTGCGATGAGCTGACCAACCTTGCGAGCGCCTTCGCAGTTTCCGCCGTCGCCGTCAAAACCTTTAACGAGGCTTGATGCAGAGGCGAGTGTTACTCCGTTAACATCGTCTATAATTTGTGCATAGATATGCTTTGTGGAGCGAAATACATTAAGACGAGGACATTCGGGAGTTCCTGAGATTTTTGCGCGAACTCTCTTGTGTCTCTGAATTCTTGCTTTTTTAGTGTCAGGCTTTTTAACCATTTGAATTCACTCCCTTTCTTACTTCTTGCCCTTGCCGGCTTTACCTTCTTTGCGGATAATTCTTTCGCCCTGATAGCGGATACCCTTGCCCTTGTAAGGCTCGGGAGGACGCTTTTCGCGAATTTCAGCCGCAAACTGTCCAACCTTTTCTTTATCGATGCCGTTTACAACGATAAGGTTTGCGTTGGGAACATCAATTGTAATGCCGTCGATTTCGGGCATGATAACCTGGTGTGAGAAACCGAGGTTCATAACAAGGTTCTTACCCTGCTTTGCAACACGGTAACCTACTCCTTCAACTTCAAGTGTCTTTGAGTAGCCTGTTGTAACACCTGTTACCATATTATTGATGAGAGTTCTTGTAAGACCATGGAGAGATTTTGTTTCCTTCTCTTCATCAGCACGCTTAACTGTAAGCTTGCCGTCTTCAAGAGCGATTGTCATTTTCTTGTTGAATTCTCTTGTGAGCGTACCCTTGGGGCCCTTAACGGTAACTGTTGTACCGTCAATCTTTACATCCACACCCGAAGGAACGCTGATTGCTGCATTTCCTATTCTTGACATAATTAGCGTCCTCCTTCTTACCAGATGAATGCAAGGATTTCTCCGCCGACATTAAGTTCGCGGGCTTTCTTGTCTGTCATTATTCCCTTTGAAGTAGAAACAATGGCGATTCCAAGTCCCTTCATAACCTTGGGCATATCCTCACAGCTTGAATATATTCTGAGTCCCGGCTTTGAAACTCTTCTGAGGCCTGTGATGACCTGAGATTTGTTTTCGCCGTACTTGAGGGTAATTCTGATTATACCCTGCTTTCCGTCTTCGATAACCTGAAAGCCCTTGATATATCCTTCGTCGAGAAGAATCTGAGTGATGGCTTTCTTTATATTAGAAGCGGGAACATCAACTGTTGCATGCTTTGCAGAATTAGCGTTACGGATTCTTGTAAGTATATCTGCGATTGTATCTGTAATCTGCATGTTGCTAACCTCCTTCTAAACTATTTGCGTTTAGCTTGTTGTATTCTTTTACGGTAAATTCTTACCAGCTTGCCTTCTTTACTCCGGGGATCTGACCGTCATGAGCAAGTTCTCTGAAGCAGATACGGCAGATGCCGAACTTTCTGAGATATGCGTGAGGTCTTCCGCAGATTTTGCATCTGTTGTATGCACGGGTAGAGAACTTAGGCTTAGCCTGCTGCTTTACCTTCATAGAAGTTTTAGCCATAAATCGTTTCCTCCCTTAGTTTGCGAACGGAGCACCGAGGAGCTTTAAAAGTTCCTTTGCCTCTTCGTCTGTTTTTGCGGTTGTGATAAAGTTGATGTCCATACCACGAACCTTATCAATCTTATCGTATTCGATTTCGGGGAATATGAGCTGTTCCTTGATACCTGTCGAGTAGTTTCCTCTGCCGTCGAATGAGTTTCCGTTTATTCCACGGAAGTCACGAACACGGGGGAATGCTACATTGAAGAGTCTGTCAACAAACTCATACATTCTGTCACTTCTGAGTGTAACCTTAACACCGATGGGCATACCCTCACGGAGCTTAAAGTTAGCGACTGATTTCTTAGCGCGGCAGATAACAGGCTTCTGACCTGTGATTGCTGCGATGTCAGACATTATAGCGTCGATTACCTTTGCGTTTTCCTTTGCTTCGCCTGCGCCGACATTGATAACAACCTTATCGAGCTTGGGAATCTGCATAACGCTCTTATAACCGAATTTCTTCATCATAGCGGGAGCTACTGTGCTGACATAGTATTCTTTTAATCTTGCCATTTGTATCTCCTCCTATATTAATACTCTGCGCCGCACTTCTTGCAGCATCTTGTCTTCTTGCCGTC
>CAMGJS010000003.1 GCA_946056455.1 uncultured Clostridia bacterium
TATGATAATTTCAGGAGCGGACATTGTTGTCAAGACCGTGATTGGGCAAGGCTGCGATACTGTTTTTGGATGCCCCGGAGGGCAGATACTGAATGTATATGACAGCCTTTATACTCACGCGGATAAAATAAATCATATTCTCACCGCCCACGAGCAGGGTGCTACTCACGCGGCGGACGGATATGCAAGAACGACGGGCAAGGTAGGAGTTGTAATTTCGACTTCGGGCCCCGGAGCTACTAATCTTGTAACGGGAATAGCGACTGCGTATCTTGACTCTATCCCGATGGTAGCAATATGCGGAAATGTGCCCACAACGCAGATAGGAACGGACAGCTTTCAGGAAATAGACATAACGGGCGTTACCTTGCCCATTACAAAGCACAATTATTTTGTCGGAAATGTAGAAGATTTGGCGGATACGATAAGAGAGGCGTTCACACTTGCAAAATCGGGCAGACCTGGACCTGTTCTTATTGATATTCCGAAAGATGTTCAGATTGCAAAGTGCGAATATAATCCCGCTGAACCCGTCACTAAAGAACAGCCTTTTGCGGCAAAGGATATCCGCATAAAAGAGGCGGCAAGGATAATAAACGAAGCACGCAGACCTTTTATATACTTCGGCGGAGGACTTATCACATCTGACGCTATGGAAGAAATGCTTGCTCTTGCCGAAAAAATTGACGCCCCTATCGGCTGTTCTCTTATGGGAATTTCGGGCGTTCCCACAGACCACCCGAGATTTCTCGGTATGCAGGGTATGCACGGACATTATGCGTCGTCAATGTCAATGCACCACGCGGACCTTATCATTTCGCTGGGCGTACGCTTTAACGACAGAGTAACGGGCAACCGCTCAAAGTTTGCTGTGGGAGCGAAAATCGTTCACATTGATGTTGACGGCTCGGAGCTTTGCAAGACGGTGAACGCTGTCTGCGGATTGAGGGGAGATGTCAAGCTCACTCTCCAACAGCTTCTTCCGATGGTAAAAGAGGGCGAAAAGCCCGACTGGAAAGCGGAGGTTGACAAGTTCCGTGAGGAAGAAAAGAAAAACCTTGACAACAGAGAGGGTATGACGCCGAGAAGAGTTATCACAACGCTGAATAAGTACCTCGGAGAAAACACCGCCGTTTGCACCGATGTAGGACAGCACCAGATGTGGTCGGCGCAGAACCTTGTGTTTAAAACTCCACGAAGATTTGTTTCAAGCGGAGGTCTTGGCACAATGGGCTTCGGTCTTGGCGCGGCTATCGGTGCGGCATACGGCACGGGAGAAAGAAGCGTTCTTGTCACGGGTGACGGAAGCTTCGGAATGTGCCTTAACGAGCTTGCAACGGCGGCTTCATATAATGTCCCCGTAGTTGTTCTTATAATGAATAACGGAGTTCTGGGAATGGTGCGACAGTGGCAGACCTTATTCTTTGACAAGCATTACTCGAACACCGTTCTTGACAGAAAGACGGATTTTGTCGCTCTTGCAAAGGCATTCGGCGCAGACGGTGAGCTTGTTTCAACTCCCGAAGGACTTGACAAGGCTTTTGAAAACGCATTCGGTTATAACGGACCTTATGTTATTGATTGCAGGATTGACAAGGACGAATTTGTTCTGCCTATGCTCCCTCCCGGAGGAAGTATGGACGATATTATTGTAAAGGTGGGTGAATGATATGAACAGATATACAGTAGCGGTACTTGTCCGCAACCAGTTCGGTGTGCTTAACCGTGTAACAAGTATGTTCCGCCGCAGGCAGTTCAATATCAGCGCCCTGACGGTTAGTGAAACCGAAACAAGCGAGCTTTCACGAATTACCGTTGTATTCAGCGGAGAAGAAACGGCAAAGCAGCAGCTTGTCAATCAGCTTTACAAGCTCCCCGATGTATGCTCTATTAAGGAGTTCAACGATGACAATTCGGTAAGCTGTGAGCTTTTGCTCATAAAGATGAAGAACGAGGCAGATACAAGAGGCGATATAAGAAACGCCGCAGAGGCATTCGGCGCTGTTACTGTCGATTATTCAAAGGACTATATGATGTTCCGCCTTACAGACAGCACAAGAAAAATCGACGACTTTTTAGACCTTATGCGCGACTACACCATACTTGAAATATGCCGTACTGGAAGTGTATCGCTTGAAAAGGGCAGCACAACAATAAGACAGGTTATAAATTTATAATACAGAAAGAGGTAATTCATTATGGCAAGAATTTTTTATGAACAGGACTGCGACCTTCAGAAACTTTCGGGAAAGACCGTTGCAATCATCGGTTACGGCTCACAGGGACACGCTCACGCACTTAACCTTAAAGACAGCGGAGTGAATGTTATTGTCGGACTTTATGAAGGCTCAAAGAGCTGGGCGAAGGCTGAGGCTCAGGGACTTAAGGTTATGACAGCGGCTGAGGCTGCAAAGGATGCCGACATTATTATGATACTTATAAACGACGAAAAGCAGGCGGCTCTTTATAAAGAAAGCATTGAGCCTAATCTTACAGAGGGAAAGACCCTTGCTTTTGCTCACGGCTTCAATATCCACTTCGGTTGTATCAAGCCCCCCAAGAATGTAAATGTTATTATGATTGCTCCCAAGGGACCGGGACACACGGTAAGAAGCGAATATCAGGCAGGAAAGGGAGTTCCTTGTCTTATCGCCGTTGAGCAGGACGCAACGGGCGACGCCTGGGATATAGGTCTTGCTTACGCTCTCGGTATCGGCGGAGCAAGAGCAGGTGTGCTTGAAACAAACTTCCGCACAGAAACGGAAACCGACCTTTTCGGTGAGCAGGCTGTTCTTTGCGGAGGAGTCTGCGCTCTTATGCAGGCAGGCTTTGAAACTCTTGTTGAAGCAGGTTATGACCCCAGAAACGCTTACTTTGAATGTATCCACGAAATGAAGCTTATCGTTGACCTTATCTATCAGAGCGGATTTTCGGGTATGAGATATTCTATCTCTAACACAGCCGAATACGGCGACTACATCACAGGTCCTAAGATTATTACAGAAGACACAAAGAAGGCTATGAAGCAGATACTCAAAAATATTCAGGACGGCTCATTCGCAAAGGACTTCTTGCTTGATATGTCATCGGCAGGAGGACAGGTGCATTTCAACGCTATGAGAAAGCTTGCAAGCGAACACCCCTCGGAAATTGTGGGAGAGGAAATCCGCAAGCTTTACAGCTGGAGCGATGAGGACAAGCTTATCAATAACTGAGTTGGAGGTATCTTTATGCCGAAAGAAAATATAGTTGACGGAGTTAAGAATGCTCCCCACCGCAGTCTTTTTCACGCTCTGGGACTAACTGAGGAAGAGCAGAAAAGACCGCTTATCGGAATTGTAAGCTCGTACAACGAAATTGTCCCCGGACATATGAACATTGATAAAATCGTTGACGCGGTAAAGCTCGGCGTTGCTATGGCAGGGGGGACGCCTATCGTGTTCCCTGCAATCGCCGTTTGCGACGGTATCGCTATGGGGCACACGGGAATGAAGTATTCTCTTGTCACCCGTGACCTTATTGCAGACTCGACGGAGGCTATGGCTCTTGCACACGGCTTTGACGGACTTGTTATGGTGCCCAACTGCGATAAGAATGTCCCGGGACTTTTAATGGCGGCGGCAAGGGTGAATATCCCCACTGTTTTTGTCAGCGGAGGACCTATGCTTGCAGGAAAGGTAGACGGAAAAAAGACAAGCCTTTCAAGTATGTTCGAGGCGGTAGGCGCATATTCGGCAGGAAAGCTTTCTGACGAAAGGCTTGACGAATATGAGAAAAAGACCTGCCCCACTTGTGGCTCGTGTTCGGGAATGTATACCGCAAACTCGATGAACTGTCTTACCGAGGCACTCGGAATGGGACTTAAAGGCAACGGAACTATCCCTGCCGTTTATTCTGCCAGAATTGAGCTTGCAAAGCACGCAGGTATGGCTGTTATGGAGATGGTGAAAAAGAATATCTGTCCCCGTGACATTATGACAAGGGACGCTCTTATGAACGCTCTTACAGTAGATATGGCGCTGGGTTGTTCCACAAACAGTATGCTCCATCTTCCTGCTATCGCGCACGAATGTGGGGTTGAGCTTAACCTTGATATAGCAAATGAAATAAGCGCAAAGACGCCTAATCTCTGTCATCTTGCTCCCGCGGGAAGAACATATATGGAGGACCTTGACGAAGCAGGCGGAGTTTATGCCGTTATGCACGAGCTTTCAAAGAATGGACTTCTCAACACCGAATGTATGACCGTTACGGGAAAGACGATGGGCGAGAATATCAAAGACTGTGTAAACCTCAATCCCGAGGTTATCCGCCCTATTGAAAACCCATACAGCGAAACGGGAGGAATTGCCGTTTTAAGAGGAAATCTTGCGCCCGAGGGAAGCGTTGTCAAGCGCTCGGCGGTACTCCCCGAAATGCTTGTTCACGAGGGACCTGCAAAGGTGTTTGACTGCGAAGAGGACGCACAAGAGGCAATAAACGGCGGAAAAATCGTTGCAGGCGATGTGGTGGTTATCCGCTATGAAGGACCAAAGGGCGGCCCCGGAATGAGAGAAATGCTCAATCCGACTTCCGCAATAATGGGAATGGGACTTGGCAACAGCGTGGCTCTTATCACAGACGGTCGTTTCAGCGGAGCAACAAGAGGCGCTTGCATAGGTCATATTACTCCAGAGGCGGCGTCGGGCGGACTTATCGGCGTTGTTGAAGACGGCGACATTATCAGCATAAATATCCCCGAAAACAAAATTGAACTTAAAGTGGATAAGGCTGTTCTTGACGAGCGAATGAGAAATTTTGTCCCCAAGACAAAGGAACTCAAAGGCTATTTAAAACGCTATGCGTCGCTTGTTTCGGGCGGTGCGTCGGGAGCGATACTTAAATAATGAACAGATTAAAATCAAGGCTTGAAACGCTCTGCATTTTCAGAGAGCTTTTAAAAGACGAGGTCATATCTTCGCTTTGTGATTTTCTTTCAAATCAGACAGCGTCTTCCTATGCGGAATTTGTTTCGGCTTTATATGAAAAAAACGGCGGAAATATCAGCAGGTATGTCAAGGAAATATGCGAAAACAGCGAGAATGTCTATGTTAAAGCTGTGGGCAGGGGAGAGGATATCCCGAGCTATATCTATATCGCCCTTGAAAACGAGCTTGACATTTTGCAGGAGGTTGCTGACCTTACAAAAGAGGGGCTTACGGAATTTATCGACTACAAAGGCTTTTTGCCTGATTTTATGACGGAAAAACTAAGGATAAAGGACAGCTATCTTCACAGGACGAATAATATCGGAAAGTACGGCTACGGCATTTATGCCAAGAACAAAATGTTCTATGTTGACAGCCACGGCGATATTGCGCCCGTTAAAAACCCCGATAAAATAGAACTTTCACAGCTTGTCGACTATGAACGCGAACGGAAAATCATCATTGACAACACAAAAGCTCTGCTTGACGGAAAGCCTGCGGCAAACATTCTTCTGACGGGCGACGCGGGAACGGGGAAATCCTCGACTATAAAGGCTGTTGCAAACGCTTTGTGGAGCGAGGGACTGCGTGTTGTCGAGGTGAGAAAGGACCGCATTTCAGCTATTCCGAAGGTGCTTGACGAGCTTTCGTCAAACCCGTTGAAGTTTGTTCTATTCATTGACGATATTTCGTTTTTAAAGGACGATGACAGCTTCAATACCCTAAAAGCAATTCTTGAAGGCTCTGTTACTGCGAAGTCTGAGAATGTCGTCATCTATGCAACAAGTAACCGCAGACATATCATCAGAGAAAGCTTTTCAGACAGAGAGGGCGACGATATTCACCGCAATGATACGATGCAGGAGCTTGTTTCGCTGTCGGAGCGTTTTGGTATTCACATCACCTTCTCAAAACCGAATAAAGAAACCTATCTTCATATTGCAAGACATCTTGCAAAAGAAAACGGCATTGAGATGGAAGAAAAGGAGTTTGAACTTTTAGCAGAACGCTATGCCTTAGAACGGGGAGGACGCTCTGCACGGCTTGCAAGACAGTTTATCGACGGACTGTTATCCAGATAAAAAAACGCTTTTTAAAGGGTTTACCTTTAAAAAGCGTTTTTAGTTAGTCTTTTATTATCTTCTTGACATATTTATTCTGCTTTATGGGGTACCAGTCCCCAAGAGCGTCAAATCTTCTTGACGAGCGCTTTACCGTTGAGCATTGCAGTATGGTGTACTTTTTGTTCTGCGTCAGGCCGTAGGCTTTAAGCCTTTTTGCAAAGTCGGCAAAGTGCGTTTCTGAAAGATTTTCGTTAAATCCGCCTATTGCGTTGAAGTCTTTTCTTAAACACCAGAACGAGTTGCAGAAGACGGGAGTTTTGCTCTTGACAATATCGGGAACGGACATTGCAGTTTCGTATACGGACGAAGCGACAATCCCGACGGAAAGCCTTTCGGGCTTTTCAAATATTGCTCCGCCTATGTATTTTCTTGTGCGGAGCATCTGATAAATCTCAATGAGAGTGTAATCGGAAATTACGCAGTCGGGCTCTAAGATGAGAACTATTCTTCCCGACGCAACAAGCGCGCCCATATTGACAAGCGAGGAGAAGTTCATATCGTTGTCGTTGTTTCTGACAATAAGACATTCAAAGTCGCCGGCTATATTTTCAGTTCGGTCGTTTGAACGGTCGGAGACTACTATCACTTCAACCGATTTTTCGGGCAGTTTTACCATTGCATTTTTTATTGCGCAAAGGCATTTTGCAAGGTATCTTTCTTCGTTGTGCGCAGGGATAATTATTGAAAACAGTTTGTTCTGCATTTTCTTAAAAAACCTCCGTATAAATTAATCAAACCGCTTTATCGTTCTGCCTGTCGGGTGAACGGTTTCTTTCATAATGTCAAGCAGAGCCGTGAATTTTTCACCACGGGGAACATAACATTCAATCGCTTTTTCATCGCCGTTTTTATCTCTCAGTATAACTGAAAAATATTCGCTGTCAGCGTCAAGAGCGTGCATATTTGAATAAGGCGAAAAGATTTTCTTTTTCTTTATTTCTATTTCGGGAAGAATACAGAGGAGTGCCTTTTCAACCTGTTCCCACTTTTCTTTTTCAATGGGAGCGTTATCTATCGTGACGGGTTCTCTTTCGTCCCCGTCATAATTGTCAATATTTTCCCACGGGAAGTATGTTGCGGACATTTTTTCATCGGTGATACGGATTGAAATACTTGTGCCGAATACCATTCCGCTTGAAAAAGTGTATGATACTCCGCATAGTGTCTGCTCTTTTGATAACTTCATATTACGCTCCTTTTAATAGGCGGTTGTAAAGTTATAGATATAGTTTTTCTGCTCGTCAGCAATAAGCAACTCGCCGTTTTCAAGGCTAAGACAAGGAGAATAAGTCACGGAGTTGTCGGAGTCCGTCACTACCACCTGAATGTTTGAGAAGATGTCGCTGATATTACCCCTTATGAGTATGGGCTCGCCCTTTTCACTGCGGTAAAGGACCTTTTCAACACGGTAGAAGGTTTCGCTTGTGTCGTCAAAGACAAGCTCGTTCACCGTGACGGTAGCATTTTTATCCTTGGGGATAATGCAGTAAACTTCTCCGCCCTCGGTTTCTACCCAACGCTCTTTTGGTATAAGAGAAATAAGGGGATATCTGCTCTGCAAGCTCAGAAATGCAGAGTCTATATCGTTTGTGGTATATCCCACATAGCATACTGCAAAGACATAATCGGTACCCTGTATTACTTCTTCAACGCTCTGCATATCGGTTTCGGCTATTGCTCCCGAAAGGTCTATGGAGTCGATATCAATCGTTTCATCTCTTACGGTGCCTTTTTCGGTTACATTCACCTTTGTATTTTCGGATACCCATTCGGTGTTGAAAACATCTGCATAGTCCTTCATCGGAATTTCTGCAATATGTATTCCGAGAGCGTAGTACCCTAAAACATAATGACCGTAATATACGATGAATTTATCGCCCGATATGCTCCATACCATAGAGTCAAGCTGTGTGTATTCGTCAACGCCGTAAAGAATTTCATCGATATTGTCTTCGTCATAGGTGTTTTTAAAATAATCCTTTATCGCCGATTTAAGACCGTCCTCGT
Organism: uncultured Clostridia bacterium; assembly: GCA_946056455.1. Classification (GTDB taxonomy): domain Bacteria; phylum Bacillota; class Clostridia; order Oscillospirales; family Ruminococcaceae; genus RGIG4131. The sequence goes on from CAMGJS010000003.1 coordinate 8,099, forward strand.
CCTTGACGATATTTTTTACATCAATTGGGTTTCCGTTCATATCAAGGTTTACTGCGTCAAAAAGCATACAGCCGTGGACTCCGCCCAGATAGATATTATTTGTATAAACAAAGCTCAGCGCCTTATCGTCTGTGCGTGTTACTGAAATTTCGCTTGTGTCGGTGTATGGTAAGCGGGAGTCCATACCGACAAAAAAAACGTCTTCAAAAAGGCTTTTGTCAATAGTTTCAACGCTTTTGTCCATTCTTATGTTAAGCTCTTCAAGAGCTTTTTCAAGTCCGGGGTAAAGCTCCTTACATTCCTTTGAAAGACGAATGTGACCGAAGTCCTTTGTCATTACCTCTTTGCCGTTTTTTGTATAGCTTATGTGATTATCCGAAAGCTCAACCGACATTTCTGCCTTTTCGGGAGCAGGTTCGGTGACGGCAGTATCAGCCGTTGTTGTTTCTTCCGTTACGGCAGGGTTGCCTGTCGGAACAATATCGCAGGCTGAAAGCGACAAAGCGTATATCGCCGTAAGAAAGATTGTCGCAAAACGCTTTTTTATCATTTAATCTCACTTCTTTCCGAATGTGGGACTGCTCCTTATCAAAAAGAGCAGTCCTTTTTGTAATGTCAGAATTTATGCCCAGGGGTCCTGCGACTTGGGCTTGCGGATGTCCGCCATAAGAAGCTGTTCCCACAAAAACCATTGTTCGCCTTTCTGGCGGAGCTTAACAGGTCTTTCGCTGTCCGCACCCGATGATTTTATAAACAGCTTGGCATAGCCTTCCTCTTCGTAAGAATGTGGGTTTTCGGACACCGTAACTGTGAAAGGCGCAGTGGGGGTATAGTCGTTTTCGGGAGAAGTTCCTGCAAAATATGAAAACGGAACATAGGTCTTTCCGCGGATTCTGTCCTTTAAAAACGACTTGTCGTATTCCGAAAGTGGCTGTGGACCTTTTAAGAAATTGAGCATTTCAATTCCGATATTTGCGTCTGCGGCATAGGCGCAAAGTGCGCAAATCGTCAATGCGGCGGTTTTGAACGGTGTGTCAAGCGCCGCCTCGGGTAATTTTTTCAATTCTTCAACACTTTCGGGCAGAGCGGAGAAAGAAAAGGTCTCACTTTTATTTCCGTTCTGTGCAGCAGGGTTTTTAAGTTTGTCAAATATGCTCATACTATGCCCTCTTTCTGTCAGTTATTTTTCGGTCTTTCTCGTTTTTCAAGCTTTTTATAGAGGAAAAGCTCCTTGCTGTCCGTTACCTTAAAGCTGTCTTTCTTGACATAATCGTTTGCCGCAGATTTGCTGTAAACGGTTTTAAGCTGAGCCGCCATTCCGCCCGTAACGGCAAGCGCAATAAGGAATCCTATCATCAGCGAAACTCCGAAACGGGAAAGGAAATTGAAGGGCTCGGTTTCTTCTTCGTCGGCGGCAACGGCATTGTCAAGGTCTATGTTTTCAACAACGGCAATAACAGCATTATCGTTGACATTTACTGTCGGCGCTTTTGCCGAAACGGGAACGGCAACGGATATGAAAACGAGAATTGTCGCTAAAAATGCAAATATATGTTTTTTCATTCCGATACCTCCTTAAAACAGCCACATTATAGTTGAAAAGATAAATGCAACCGCAGTTATTGCTCCCGTAAGACCTATAAGCCATCTTGTGTAGGCTTTTTTATCCAGGGGGAGATTTCCCACAAACTTTCCCGTCTGACCGTTCATTGCAAAGGTGTATTTTTCACCGTTCCAGGTGGTGTTCAGAATCCAGACGGGATAGAGAGCGTACTTTGCGTTGCCGTTTTTCAGCCTTATGCTTGCCGATACCTGCTCAAAGCTGTTATAGTCCTTCAAGGTCGAGGCAAAAGCGTTTTCGGTACTCTTTCTTATACGCTCGTTGGCGCGGTCTATGCTCTCTTCGGAGTTGACATCGTATTTATCCGCAAGATAACCTGCAAGATAGGCTGTTTTAAAGTCAACAGCTCCCGAAAAATCAAAAGGCTCCACAGATTCCATAAGTTCGTCGGCTATCTTTGAAGAGCCGTCGACGGGAACACGCTCAAAGGCAATTTTTCCCGCTCTTTTTACGGAAAAAAAGCTTGTTTCCGTGTAGTCGAAGTTATTGTCGCTCCATTTTTTAACACGGGTAGCCTTGTATCTTATGTCTGCGTCTGCGTCTGCGTCAAAAAGCCAGAAGGGAACATAAATTCCCTTTATCTCGTCAATGTGGTTTTCGTCCTTGAATACTCTCGGCAAAAGCTTTTTGCCGTTGTAATGCTTCTTCAAGGCTTCCTTTGCCGCATTTTTGTCAAATTTAAAGGGTATTACATAATCGGGTTTTAAAGCACCCGAGAACTGACCTGTCATAATAATGGGGTTGTCACAGAACGGGCAAGCTGTTGCGGCGGTGTTTTCATCGCCGACAATTTCTCCTCCGCAGGATTTGCAGATATATGTACGAAGTCCGTCCGTTTCGCCCTCGTCCCACTCGCTGCCTGCCGTTGTCTGCCACGACATATCATCGGGCTCGGTGCTACTAAGCTCGTTGTCGTAGTCTTCAAGGATATCGGTTTCAAATTCGGTGTCACAGTAAGGGCATTTGAGCTTTTGCGCCTTGCTGTCAAACTCTATTGCCCCTGCACAGCAGGGACATTTGTATTCTTTTATTTCAGGCATTTTTGTGTACCTCACTGAATGTCTTTATCGTCAAATAAATCTCCGCATTCGGGGCAGAATTTGGGAGGATTGTGAGGGTCCTCGGGCTCCCAGCCACACTTATCGCATTTGTAAAGAGGAGCGTCCGCAGGCTTTTTCGCTCCGCATTCTGCACAGAACTTGCCTTTGTTTACTGCGCCGCAAGAGCAGGTCCAGCCGTCGTTTTCGGGTTTTTTCGCTCCACATTCGGGGCAGAATTTGCCCGTTGCCGTCGCTCCGCAGGAGCACTTCCAGCCGTTTGCCGCAACGGGTTCGGGTTTCTTTGCTCCACAGTTGGGGCAGAAGTTGCCCGTTACTGTCGCTCCGCAGGAACAAGCCCAGCCGTTAGCCTTATTCTGCTGTTGTCCCATAGCAAAAAAGTCCTGAGCGTTCATTCCGCCGCCGGCATTCATAGCCATTCCAAGTCCCATAAAGCCTGTCATAGCGCCCGCCTGATTTGATGCTGCGGCTTTCATAGCCTCTGCCTGAGCACCCACAAGTCTTGCACCTGCCATTGACGGATCACGCATAACGGCAGTTCTCTGAAGTTCCTTTATCATTTCTTCGTCCTCGGGCGGAAGTGTGACATTTCCGAGAGCGATGCTTACTATTTTAAGTCCTCTTGTTTCTCCCCACTTTGCCGAAAGGGCGGAGTTCATAGCCTCTTCAAGCTCCTCGTTGTGAGCGGCGAGCTCGTTGGGACGAATCTGAAGTGCCGAAAGCTTTCCGAGTGAAGGCTTGAGCGCACTGATAAATTCCGCTTTAAGCTGAGTTTCAAGCTCTTCTCTTCTGTACTCCTGCTCAACATTTCCGCAGACATTTGTATAGAAAAGCAGAGGGTCCGCTATCTTGAACGAATACACTCCCGAACAACGAAGTGAGGTGTCAATGTCAAGACCTATCTTTGAATCGACAACGCGGAAGGGAACGGGATTGGGTGTGCCGAACTTATTGTCGATAAGCTCCTTTGTGTTGAAGTAATAAACGCGCTGGTCCATTCCAGTATCTCCGCCGTGAGTAAAACGCTTGCCTATTGTTTTAAAGGTATTTAATATACCCTCACCGAGATTTCCCGAAAAAACGCTCGGCTCCGATGACGAGCAGTATGTATATTCGCCGGGAACGGCACAGAAATCCACAATTCTGCCCTGCTCGACGATTATCATACACTGACCGTCCGCAACGGCGATGATACTTCCGTCCGAGATGATGTTGTCGCTTCCTTTGGTGTTTGACGAGCGTGACGATGTACGCTTCTTGCCCTTTGTCGCCATAACATTTTTGTCAAGAGCCTCGCAGTAGAAATATTCTTTCCACTGGTCAGCCATTGTGCTGTTGAACGCTCCAATTCCTGCTCCGATAAGTCCCATAGTGAAAACTCCTTTCAGAATTAAAAATTTCCAATAGAAAATATTTGTGTGCATACACAAATCCATAATAAAATATACCATATTTATTAAAAGAAATCAATGGTATTTTGGAAATTGCATAAAAACCGACTTGACAGCAGACTTTTATGCTAATAAAATAGAAATAAGGGGAAATGAAAAGAAAAGAGGAAAATAAATGGAAAATTCAAGCGAAAAAAAGCGCAACGAGCGTTGGCTCATATCCAACTATCCCGTGCTCAGCAATGAATTAAAGGCATATACAACGCCGTTTATCGAATTGATGGCATATTACAGATGCGCAATAATGGAGGTTGAAACGAAGTTCAGGGTTTTAAACGAGGAGCTTTCTCTCGAATATGACCGCAACCCCATAGAGTCGATAAAAACAAGGCTTAAATCAATGGAAAGCATTGCCGACAAGCTTATGCGCCACGACCTTGCGATGACGACGGAAAATATCGAAAATCATATCCGCGATGTTGCGGGAGTGAGGGTTATATGCGGTTTTCCGTCGGATATTTACACTTTGTCGGAGGCTTTTCTTCGTCAGGACGACATCACGCTCATTCAGTGCAAGGACTATATGAAAAATCCCAAGCCCAACGGCTACCGCAGTTTACACCTCATTGTCGAGATACCGATATTCCTGCACGACAAGAAAAAGCCGATGATGGTTGAGGTGCAGTTTAGGACAATATCAATGGACTGGTGGGCAAGCCTTGAACACAAGATAAGATACAAGAAAGATGTCGTGATAACCGAAGAAATCTCGAACGAGCTCCGTGAGTGCGCAGAGGCGGCTGAAAGGCTTGACGCTAAAATGGAACAGATACAGAAAAAGATAGGCGCAAATCAGTCCGAAATTTATATTTAAAACAAAATCAGACAGAGAAAAAATCCTCTGTCTGATTTTTTGGATAAAACGGAGTGGTATGAAGTTATCTTGATATAATAATGCTCTGGGCAATCTTTTCAAGTTCTTCTTCGGTAAAATAGCCTTTTTCAAACTTTATCTTGACAAAGACCTCCTGCTCCTTGTTGTATGAAAGAATACCGTCAAATTCTGCGGTGGGGAGCTCTGCCATTCTGCCCTCGTATTCGTCGGCTTTTGTAATATCCTTTGCGATAACATCGCAGAGGGCGGACTCGAAGTTATCATCGCCCGCAACGACTTTGTAGTAATCAGCTGTCCAGCTTTCGATACTGCTGAGGCGAAGGGACGGGTAGACCGTTTTGTAATATTCTTCTTTGGGGACATCGGTACCCGTATAAGGCTCAAAGCTTTCGCAGGAAATTTCTCCTATCAAATTGCCTTTAAAGGTGGAGCGGATATTGTATCTGTCCTTGTCGGTATTTTCTATGTAATATCCTTTTTGGTCGGGCACTGTGAATTGAACATAGATATTTTCTGCGTTTTGCGGTTTAAGTTCAACGGAGAATGTTCTCGGCGAAAGATTAACATAGACAACAGTGGGGTAAGCGTTTGCCCTCATAAACGGCAGTTCGGCGGAGTCTATATCCTTTGCGTCAAAACCGCAGTACATATCGGCTGGAGTAGCGAGTATCGCTGTTTTTATCCGGTAATCATCGCCGACCTTTTCAACCTCAAAGTAGGCTATTGTTCCGAAGCCCGACGAGTATTTATCTCCGTAGCCTATTTCGTATGGAATTTTAAGATATGTTATGTCGCCCTCGGTTTTCTTTTCGATTTTTCTATCTTTTACATAGAACAAAAAGTCCGTGGGGCTGTCGGGGCTGTAAGTCTTTGCGTCCCAGTCAAGAGTGAGAAGTGAAGCGGTTTTCATATCCTCATCATAATAATATTTGTTGGGGTTGAAAAAATCCTTGTTCTTGAAAACTCCCGTATAATAATCGGCAATGTATTTTTCACATATATCCTCAACGCTTTCAAAGCTCGTGTATGGTGCCGACTGCGTTACCGTTGTCTGAGGATTATATGGGTAGCTTTCGGGTGCGGTAGTGGCGGTGGCGTCGGGTATAGTAGTGGGGTAGCTTTCAGTTACAGAAGTCTGCGCAGGCTCGTCTGTCGGAGAGTAATTCTGAAAGGAGCCGTCCTTTTCTGCCGAGGTTGCAAGACAGCCGACAAGCGTGGTAACGATTATTACCGAAATCACTGTCATAAAAACGGTTTTCTTTTTATTTTTCAAAACATTTTTTATCCTTGATTTTACTGATTTTTCTCCGAATGAAAGTGGAGCGGAGAAAAATCCGTTGTTCTGCTTCAACGAAATGTCAAGCAAGGTTTCTGCGTACTCTTTTCTTATATCTTTATCGAAAGAGGCAACAGCTTTTTCATCGCAGGCGCGCTCCATATCGTTTTCAAAAAGCCTGAACGAAAACCATACAATAGGGTTGAACCAGTGAAGCGCCACAATGAACGCTCCTATGGGCTTTGTGATGAAGTCAAACCGTTTTATGTGCATCTGTTCGTGGGCGATGATGTAGTCTTCGTTTTCTTTTGCTATGCCCTCGGGCAGATAGATTTTAGGTGAGAATATGCCGAAAACAAAGGGCGCGTCGATTTTGTCCGAGCGGTAGATGTTGTCTCTTAATTGCGTTGCAGAGGCAAGCCTTTTGTTAAGTCTTATGCAGGAGATAATGTTCACCGCTATGACGGATAATGTCCCCAAAAGCCAGATTGAAAAAAGTATCATTTCAATATCGGGAAGATTATTCTGCGGAACGATTTCAGCGGTTGTATCTCTTATCTCGGGCAGTTTTATGTAGAGAATATTCTCGTTTGTGAGCGTTACGGGGGGATGTGCGCTTGTTTCGTCAACATATATCTGCGGTTCGGGGACAACATTGAAAATGCTCATCGCAGAGGAAAACGAGAACGGACATATAAGCCTCAAAGCAACTATCGACCACAGCAGAAACGAATATTTTGCAGGCGCTTTTTTGAGAAAAAGTCTTGCAAGCATAACGACAAGCGCAACGACCGAGCCTGTTATGCTCATTTCAAGAATTGCACGAAACATTGTTACCCCTCCTTTGTGTATCTGTCGATGAGTTTTTTAAGCTCCTCAGCCTCTTTCTGCGAGAGCTTTTCGTTTTTTAAGAATGCCGCAAAGAACATCGGCAGGGAACCTCCGAATTTTTCTCTGACGATATTTTCGGACACATTTTCAAGTACGGCGTCTTTGCCGATTTTTGAGGAAATAACCGCGTTTTCGCTGATTATTGCGCCCTTTTCGCAAAGCTTTTTGATGACGGTGTAGACGGTGGATTTCTTCCAGCCCAAAAGCTCAGCCGAAAGCTTCACCGCTTCGCCCGACGGCAGAGGTTCGTTCTGCCAGACTATTTCCATAAATTTGAGTTCGCTGTTGCTGATTTTCATTTTTTCTCCTCCTTTCAGATGTGTGGTCTATCGAAATAGACCTCGTTCTGATTGTTAGTCTATCACAATAGACCAAACTAGTCAAGGGGGAAATGAAAAAAATTCTGAAAAATAAAAAGGACGCGTTAAAGCCGACCACCCATACAGAAGTATTTAATATGTACCGAAAGGTTGTGTAGGAAAACCTACGCAGCCTTTCTTTTTCTGTCGTAAACCATACTGTCAGCGACAGCAGTTGCAATCGCAACATTAAAGCGAAAATGAATATCAATCTGCTGTGTTCTGTGTCCGCTTGACTTGTCGGGTGCATATACGACAATCTTTTCAACAAATTCGTGCATAATTTCGGGAGTGAGCTTCGGGATTTCGGAATACTTGCGGACAATTCCGATAAACTGTGCTGTGTCAGCGTTCTTTTGCTCACTTGCTTCAATGAACTGAGATAATTCGGGAATAATCTGTCGAAGCTCCTTCTGCTCGGCTTCATAATTCTTCGACATCATCTCAAAACGCTCATCAGAAATCTTACCACTCACATTATCTTCATAAAGCCTTGTAAACAGCTTGTCCAGTTCCGCAACTCGCTTTTCCGACTGAGCAAGCCTTTTCTTTGCCGCTTTCAGTTCTGCCGACTGCTTCTGCTGTGAGTTCTGCATTGCAAGTTCGATAAACTCCGACTCATTCTCCCTGACGAAGGTTGTCATCTTTCTGAGTTCAGATAATACGATTTCTTCAAGCACAACAGTACGGATAAAATGTGCGTAACAATCATCTTTGTCTTTAGCATAAGACGAACATTTCAGATGCTCTTGGTCTGAATTGAGCCTTTTGGAACGACAGAGATACATTTTCTTGCCACAGTCAGCACAGTAAACCATTCCCGAAAACGGATTTACCTCTTCCTGATGCTGAAGCTTTCTCTTGTTTTTGCGAAGCTCCTGAACCAAATCAAAATCTTCCTTTGAAATAATTGCTTCGTGAGTGTTTTCAAAGATTACCCAGTCTGACTTTGGATTATTCATCTTTTTCTTGCACTTGTAGGATTTGGTTCTGGTCTTGAAATTAACCGTATGACCAACATATTCAAGCTTTTCAAGCAAATCAGCAATCGTTCTTTGTGCCCAGCAATATGGTTTTGCACAAGTAATGCTTCCTGATTTTTTCAACTCAACATAAGCCGTAGGTGTTAGAATTTTATCATCGGTGAGCTTTCTTGCAATCTGCGTCGGACCATACCCGTCAATGCAAAGCTGAAATATTCTGCGGACTACTTCTGCGGCTTCCTCGTCAACCTCCCAGACGTTTTTATTCTTCTCGGATTTCTTGTAGCCGTAGGGTGGAACTGTTGTCAATGGCTTTCCTGACTGACCTTTTGCTTTGAAAACTGCCTTAATCTTCTTTGAGCAGTCACGGGCATACCAGTCGTTAAAGACATTTTTGAAAACCATCATTTCGTTCTCACTGCGGAGCGTATCAACATTATCGTTGATAGCAATATACCGAACATCGTAATCAGGCAGTATCATTTCAATATATTGTCCCGTCATAAGATAATCTCTTCCGAAACGGGATAAGTCCTTTGTAATAATAGTTCCAATCTTGCCCGACTTCACATCTTCCATCATTCTCATAAAATCAGGTCGATTGAAATTCGTTCCGC
>CAMGJS010000004.1 GCA_946056455.1 uncultured Clostridia bacterium
TAAAAAGCTCTTGCAAACGCCTTTTGCAAGAACGCTTTTCCGTGAAAATTAGTTATAGAAACTCTGCATGGGATAACAGCCGACTACGTTAAAATCAAGTCGTGCTCTTTCGGTATTGTTCTGTTGCTGATAAACATCGGTATAGTAACCGTCATTATCTCCGCTCAGATTATTCAAAAAATAATTTTGAAGCTGAACATCGTCCTCAGTATAAAGAACATATTCAACGGTGTAAGTCGACACATTCACCTTTGCCATCCACGAGGGATTATAGGTAATATTCGCGTTGTTTCTTTTTGTGTAAATCGAATTTACCGCATCGTGCATATCAAAGTCAACTACTCCGCCTCTGCCGTCTACTACTGCAGAATCAACCGAAATTACAGTGCCTGAACTATCTCTGACATGACGACAGATACCAAGATTAGCCTCAATCTTACCTGTGTTTTCAAAATTACCGATGTATATGTATGTATCGGAGTCTACTCTCTTGACACCGCCTATGCCTTCAACGCTTGAACCCGTAGAGTCGATTGTCTTGTGGCACTCAGCGTCATACTGATTGAGCTTGATTTGCAAAGCTCTGTAAACAGCTTCAGCTTTTGCATTAGCGTCGTCGTACTTTTTGTCTCTTAAAAAAGCGCCGACCGCTATTACTAAGGTTGCAGTCAGAACAGCTATAATAGCCATTACTATTATCAGCTCGACAAAAGTAAAGCCCTTTGCCGATTTGCGTATTGACTTCATTCCTTATAACCTCCAACCTTCAAATGTTAATTTGAACTATTTGGTTAGCTCCTGACTGTAACTATATTATAATCAGTCATTCACATATTGTCAATAGTTTTTTTAAAAATTTTTTAACAAAATCTTAATTTTGTATATTTTTTCTCTTAAACAGCCGTTTGCAAAGGGTTTTCCGTCAAATTATACAAGTTTTGTTCATAATTTGTTTACCCTTAATGTAACCTTACTGTAACCGAGACAAGTCCGTCACCTCTTCCAAATTTGGTGGAAAAGGTGACGAACAGCTTATTAAAGGTCGTAGCGATTGCCCATAAATCTCTGAAGGTCAACACGGCTCGCACATCTTTCGATAGCGCTGTCGATTGTAATTGTTCCGTCGTTGACAAGCTTTGCAAGCGACTGGTCAAGACACATCATACCCTGAGCCTTACCCGTCTGGATAGCGGATGGAATCATATGAGTCTTTCCGTCACGAACCATCGCCGAAATAGCGTCTGTTGCTGAGAGAATTTCTGTTGCCGCTACTCGTCCTTCCCCGTCAGAGGTGGGAACGAGAGTCTGGGTCATAATGCCGACAAGAGTTGCGGCAAGCTGTGTTCTTATCTGTGACTGCTGGTGAGCAGGGAAAACGTCGATGATACGGTTAACGGTATCTGCCGCAGAGGTTGTATGAAGTGTTGACATAACCAAGTGTCCTGTTTCGGCGGCGGTTACTGCTGCTGTGATTGTTTCAAAGTCACGCATTTCTCCTACGAGGATAACATCGGGGTCTTCACGGAGTGCGGCACGGAGAGCTCCCGCAAAGGAGTCAACATCGGCGCCGACTTCACGCTGGTTAATCATACAGCGTTTATGCTCGTGAACATACTCGATAGGGTCCTCAATGGTGATAACATGAGCGCTTCTGTGGTCGTTGACATAGTCAATCATAGCGGCAAGGGAGGTTGACTTACCTGAACCCGTAGGTCCCGTTACGAGAATAAGTCCACGGGGACGCATAACGAATTCTGCAACAACGGGCGGAAGGTTAAGGTCTTTAAGTGTGGGGATGTCGTTGCGGAGAAGTCTTATTGCGATACCCGCCTGACCTCTCTGGTGATAAACATTGACACGGTGACGGTAGCCTGCTTTTGTAACATATGAAAAGTCGGTGTCGATAAATGCCTTGATGCTTTCAAGCTGACGGCTGTTGGTCATCTGTGCGGCTATTGCCATAATCGACTCGTTGGTCATATCGTCATAAGCGCTGAGCTTACGCAGAGAACCGTGAAGTCTGACTACGGGCGGAATGTTTGTTGTGAAGTGAAGGTCCGAGCAGCCAAGGTTTCTAACCTCGTCAAGCAAAGCGTCTATATTGATTGTTTGCATACTTAGTTCTACATCCTTTCGGAGAATATTTTAGATTAGATAGAGAATGTTGTCTTAACGAGTTCGTCCATAGATGTTGTACCCTGCATAACGAGTTCGGCAACATTGTCACGAAGAAGTCTTGTACCCTTTGTCTTAGCCATTGCGGCAATCTGCTCAACAGTACCGTCGTTGGCGATAAGTGTTGCAAGCTCGCCGTCGCAGAGGATAATCTCGTGAATAGCGGTACGGCCTGCATAACCTGTGTTGTTGCACTTTGAGCATCCGCAGGGCTGATATATGGGAACGGAATTTTCAATGCCGAGAAGTTCGTTTTCTCTTTCGTCGGACATTCTCATCTTCTTACATTCGGGGCAGAGAATCTTAACAAGTCGCTGTGCAATAACGCCGATGAGCGAAGTAGCAACCATGTATGAAGCGATACCCATGTCGCAAAGACGGATAATTGTCGAAGCGGCGTCGTTTGTATGAAGTGTTGAAAGAACAAGGTGTCCCGTGATAGCGGCTCTGATACCGATTTCTGCTGTTTCGGTATCACGCATCTCTCCTATCATTACTATGTCAGGGTCCTGACGGAGGATAGAACGAAGGGCTGCGGCGAAGGTCATACCTGCCTTTGTGTTAACCTGACACTGGTTAACGCCGTCGATGTTCTTCTCGACAGGGTCCTCAACGGTAACGACGTTAACATTAGGTTTTGCAAGTTCGCCGAGTGCGGCGTAAAGGGTTGTTGACTTACCTGAACCCGTAGGTCCTGTTACAAGGATAACTCCGTGAGGGCAGGTAATCATCTTTTCAAACATTACATAGTTGTAGTCGGTCATACCAAGGTCGGTAATCTTTCTTACAGATACATCACCTGTTGAAAGGATACGGATAACTATCTTTTCGCCTGCTACCATCGGAAGTGATGATACACGGACATCGAGGGTAACTCCGTCTACTACCTGAGTGAAACGACCGTCCTGCGGGATACGCTTTTCGGCAATGTTCATTCCCGAAATAATCTTTACACGGGTCGAGAGCGAGTTATGTACAACATTTGAAACCTGCATCATTTCAACAAGTTCGCCGTCGACTCTGACTCTTATTCTTGTGTAGTTCTTGAAAGGCTCGATATGAATATCCGATGCGCCCATTCTGAACGCATTTTCAACGATTGTTGTAGCAAGCTTAACGATAGGTGCGTTGTCGACACGCTCTGCCATATCTGCTTCTTCAACTGCGGCGATGTCTTCATCTGAGATAAACTGGTTTGTAACACTGTCGAGAACCGAGTCAACATTCTGCATTGAGTAGTTCTTACCGATAGCCTTTGTTATCTGGTCCTTTGTTGCAAGAACGGGGATAACGTCCATACCTGTGATAACCTTGACATCCTCGAAAATATAGAAGTTTACGGGGTCGTTGGTAGCAACGGTAAGTCTTCTACCCTGAATATTGATAGCAATGATTGTATGCTTTTTAGCAAGTGATTCGGGGACTTTCTTAACAGCCTCGGGATTGATTTTATATTCGGAAAGGTCGACAAAGTCAACGCCCATTCTTTCAGCGAGAACCTTTGCAAATTCAACATCTGAAACGAAACCGAGTTCGATTACATAGTCACCGAAAAATTTACCGGGTGTACGGTTTTCCTTCTGTGCAGCCAGTACCTGAGCCAACTGCTCATCGGTAATAAGTCCCTTCTGCACCATATATTGTCCAACAGGAATGTTTTTCATAAATAGCCCTCCGTCAGTGTTTTTTTCTTCGAGGATACCCTCCAAAAATCTCTCACGCAAAGAGACTTTTGCAAGGTATTCTTGAAATTTGTGTTTTTTTGTGGTAAACTTAATTTAAAATAAATTTAGGGGGATTAAAAATGCTTATCTCAGAAGCGCAATATTATCTTCTTCGCCCAAGCTACATATTCGACTCGCCCGTGATGTCAGCAATATTTATTGTGATGACCTTTATCTTCGGAGCGTGTGTCGGAAGCTTTTTAAATGTATGTATCATAAGGATACCGCGGGGAGAATCTCTTGTCAAGAAAAGCTCGCACTGTATGACCTGCGGCGAACCGATTAAGTGGTACGACTTAATACCCATACTCAGCTGGATTATCCTTGGCGGAAAATGCCGCGGTTGCAAGGAAAAAATCTCGGGCAGGTATGCGCTCGTTGAAAGCCTTATGGGAATAATTGCGGTGACCGCTCTTTTAAGGTACGGTCTTTCATTCGGGTTTATAATAAATATAGTATACTTTGCTTTGCTTGTTGTTATAGGCTTTACCGACTGGGACACCCAGGAAATGCTCGTTATGGAGCTTATAGGGATTGCAATTCTCGCTGTACCGTCGTTTATCTTAACACCGTCCGCAACGCTTGTTGAAAGACTGATAGGTATCTTTGTTATCAGCGTTCCCTTCCTCATCATTGCGCTTGTTACAAAGGGTATCGGAATGGGCGATGTTATCTTAATGGCTTGTGCGGGAGCTTATCTGGGATACAAGGCGGTAATCGTTTCAGCCTTTATCGGAATAATCACTGCCGCCGTTGCGGGAATTATTGTAAAGCTTGTCACAAAGAATTCAAAGTTTGCGTTTGGTCCTTGGCTTTGCATCGGACTTTACTTCGGAGCAATGTTCGGAACGGAAATCTTTAACTGGTATCTTTCGTTTTTAAGACCGAACTAAAAGGAAAAAGAAATATAAGGCGGTCGGGCAGTCGCTCGACCGCCTTTATTATTTCTGTTAATCGGGAACTGTGTAATAGATAATGATGTTATAACCGGGATTATCAACGATAAAGTTTACACCGGCATTTCCCAAAGAAGCTCTCGCTCCTATCGATGCATCTATAGGAGACTTCCAGCCGCGGTCATTTGTGCCGTCGTTCCACAGTGTTCCGAAATTGGGAGTGTTGATGAATCTTATGCCTTCTTCGGCGTAATTTGCAATAACATCGTTAAACGGATATGCCTTTATCTCTTCTCTTGTATGGTCTCTCATAGCTGCGAGCATAATTCCAACATCAAGAGAGTCCATTTTTTCATACTGCTTAGGGTCAAATGCGTAAATTGTATACTTGATGTCTCCCGCCGCCATATGATCTACGCCTGCGGTGTTTTCAAGGTTTACAAAATAGCTTCCGTCGCCGTAGAATGCTTCTCCTCCGACAAGCCACATTTTTCTTGTGCCGTCAACATAGGCAGACTTATAAATTCTGCCCGTCGCCTCGACTCCGCTGTTGGTAGTAAAATCATCTGCCCATGAGGAAGAAGCGGGGAGCTTGTTTATAATTCCAAGAACCTGAAGCTTATTTTCATCGACCTGCATTTCGTCTGCAACAATATCAAGCCATGTACCTGACATTCCATAAATATCAGCATCATAAATTACACAGATTTTATCTGCATATTTGAGGTTTTCGTCAATTACAGCCGCCATTCCGTCCATAACATAACGATCCTCGGTGTATCGTGTTGTATCCGCAAAAACCTGTGAGATGGGCTTCATTATAAGTCCTACCATAAGCATGAGAGCCGTCATAAGAGCCATTACTATTATAAGCTCGACAAGGGTAAAGCCTTTAAGTTTTTTCTTCATAATGACCTCACCGCCTTACGCTCCCGCACGGAACACTCTTGTGTTCGGCGCGTTTTCATAGAAATTCGAGTCGGGACTTTCTGTTCTGTTTGCAGAAACGCCGCTGTCGTAAATCTTGTCGCCCTCTATTGTGACAACATCGACCTTATTGAGCGTCATTCCGTTAAGAGTTATCTGCTGATTTGCGGCAACCTTATCGTAGCCCGATTCAGCCGATACTGCAGCCGCATCGGCGAGATAACCGTGGTTATTCGCCTTCTGCGTTGTATACTGACTGTCTTTCATGATTGAAGATGACATCTGGATAACCATTACAACAACGAGTGACATTATCGAAAATACAGCAAGTGCAACTATTATTTCGACAAGGGTAAAGCCCTTGAGTTTCTTTTTTAACATAAAGCCTTACCTCCTCTTATCTGTTGGTGTAGTAATCAAGACCCGGTGTCTTAAGTCTGTACTTGACATCTACTGAGCTGAATGAACCTGCAGGGCTGCCGGGATCAACAAGTTCTCCTGAACCGCTTCCGCCGCCATCGCCTGTACCATCGGGGTTAATGAAGATGATACCCGATGAACCGTTGCACATTTCAATATCGTTTCCGACAACAGCTCCCATGAGCCATGTCTTCATGTTTGAAATATTGCCGAATTCATCCTTGACCTTAACATAAGGACCTGACGCGTCACCGCCCGAGGTATACATGATACCTGCCTCGGGACCATAGATATAAGCGTTGAGAAGGTTTCCGTCAGAGCCGCTTGAACTGATGTTAAGACTTGCTCCTGCGTCAACATACCAGAGAATCTGTGAATAATTTTCATCGTCGGCAAGAGTTTTCATGTCGATAACTTCGCCGTTTTCAACCTTTTCCTTGACGAGTTCTGACCACACTCTTACGCCACTCATATTGATGTCGCCGTCCTGATAGAAGGTTGCGTCTCCTCCTCCGCGGATGACGATTTCAACATTGGTGTAATCGCCGGGCTGAAGATATACTGTCTGAGTGTCGCCCTTAGGAATATCAAGATAAATAATGTTCTTTGAACCGGGACCTGTTCCGCTTGCTGTTCCGTTAAAGGTGTTGTCAACGGGAGTAGGCACTGTTTCAGCAGGTACAACTCCCTTTGTAACATCGCCGTCCTCATAGTATTCGCTGAATACTGACTGGTCGGTAGATACATTGTAAGTCGTTGAAGGAGTGATAGGAGTTGTGATTATCTTTGTACCCGATTCGCTGTCAACAGTAGGATTCTTGACATCAAATGTCGTTCCCGCAGGGAGCTTTACAAACTTAACTCCGTTTGCCTCCGCCTCGGACTTATTGATTGAGCCTGTGTAGTAGATGGTACCTGTTCCCTTGATGCTCTGTTCAATGGTAACATTACCGTCAACGATGATATTACCTGTTATTTCAAGGTTGTTGCCGACAAGAGAAAGGTTTCCTCCGCTGAGTACATTACCTGTTATCTTGTTGGAGTCTCTTCCGTATCTGCCGCCATTCTTTGTGATGATGTCCATATCTCCCGAAGGGATATTACTGTTTGCCCATTCAATTTCTTCGCAATAGATAAACGGCTTTGAGCCCGTATCATTAGTCGGGTCGTAAGTAGAGTTGAAATTGAAGTTGTTATTTACTGTGAACTTACCATTGATGGTAATCTGCTGACCTGCGCCGATGTCCATTGTTCCGTTATGACCTGAATCGACGGGGTTGAAGTCACCGTTGATATAAACCGACGAGGTGTTACCTTTAAGACCTGCGAAAGATCCTCCGCCGCCCTTGGCACTGATACCGCCGATTACATTCATACCTGTTCCGCTCTTATATGTACCCATGGTCTTTACCGCCTGGGTGAACTTTCCGCTTCCGCCGCTTGCAGGTCTGTATTTCGGAGGAGTTGCGGATGTTCTTTCTCTTTTTTCATAGAGCTTTGCGTCATAAATCTTTGATACTGTTCTTATCTGAGCGGTATCGCCCGAGCCTGACTGTACCTTAACGGTCATCTTAACGCGGGCAAACGAGTAGTACTCTTCGTAATCATAACCGCCTGAGCTACTTTCAAATTTGACCTGAGAACCATATTTAATCGGAGTTGTGTCTGTCGTTCCGTCAAGCTCTCCTCTTGTAACCTCAGATACTCCCGAGGGAGCCTTAGGGTCGGGCAGAACCTCATATTTAATCTGACCGAGGACTGCTCCTGAGGAATCGGTAAAGTCAACGAACGAGATACCCGAAAGCTCTGTGGTATCAAGAGTTACCGTTCCGTATTCGACCTGACCGCCCGCCTTGGAGCCATCGTATGTTCCTCCGCCGTAAACATCACTGTTACATGCTGTAATAACATCGAAAAGGGGCTTTGCAATAACTGCTCTCTGAGACGCTGACATAGCTACCTGACCGTAGTCGTTAACGGTTGATGAAGTATTATCCGTAACTTCAACAATCATATCGAGGGTGTTTTTAGCTGTGACATAGCTCTGGCTTGCTGTGTAGTTCTGCAACGACCTTGCATACGCAATACTTACCATTGCCATAGCGGTAACTGCAACGACCATAAGAATCGCCATAATGCATATTACCATAAACAAGGCTGAACCCTTTGCGCCTTTTAATGCTCTTTTACGCTTAAGCATTTTTCTTACTCCTTTCATAAGTTTCATAGCTGTTTTCTTTTAGGCAAGACCGCCCCGACCGATATTTTCGGCGGGGTTACGGTCTTTTTATTATCAATACTTAGGCTTCTGAATATCCGAGAGCTGATAGAAGTAGATAACGAATTTATCCTTTGAATCTTCTTCGCCTCCGTTATCCTCCTTTGAAAGGTTTCTGAGAACTATCGACTTACTGTCATCTGCAATAACATCGCAAATAGCAATGTACTTTTCAAAGTCGGTCGCTTTGACATTGACTGTCATTTTTGTAACGACAAGCTGTTCAGGGTCTGAAACTGCAACTGCATATTCGGTGTTGCCCTGCATAGCGTGAAGTCTTGCTTTGTTAAGGTCTGCGGCTGTTCCGAGAGGGTATTCGACATTGAAAAGCTCGTAAGCGTAGTATTCAACATCCTCAGCTGATGTTTCTTCAAACGAAACAGCTGATATCTCGACTTCATTTTCTGTGAAGATGTGAGAAACATACTGGTCCATCTGATATGTCTTCATTTCGGGAAGGAAGAATTCGCCGATTTTCTTGCACTCTTTGTATGCAGCGTCAATCTGGGATTCAAGGTCCTGCTTTGTTGCAAGTTTTGCCTGAACTGCGGCTTCTTCCTGCTTTTTCTGCTTGTATGTAACTGTTGTTGACTGAAGCTTCTGAACAGAAGACTTGATTACTGTCATTCCTCCGACAAGAACTGTGATGAGAAATACAAGGACGGTAAGGATAACCTTATCTCTATAAGACATTTTCATTACTTGTCACCGCCTTCCGAAGGATTCTTTATTGCTTCATTCTGAAGTTTTCCTCTTACCTGAAGTTTAATTTCAAACTTGATAGGTTCTGCACTCTTGACAGTTTCAACAACCTTTGTTTCGCCTGTGATGGGGTCGATAACAGTCATCTCACCATCGCCTGCTCCCTCTGCAAGACCCTTGTTTGCTCCGCCGTTCTTATCTTTTTCTTCTTCAAAGCCTTCATAGGTAATATTATCGAAGAAATCCTGCTCGACAAATCTGCCGGCAACAACTGAGGGCATTGTGATAGAATCGGAAATATAACCTATTGTGATTATGCCGTCTTCTCCGAATGCAAAAGTGCTGAGAGTTACACCGTCCGAACATTCAACGATTTTTTCAATAACTGCGGAATTGAGAACGGGGTAAGATTCAACGCCTGTCTTCGCGGTTTCAATCTTTGATCTGAAATCTGCAAGCTTATCAACCATCGCCTGTCTCTTGTCGATTTCGGCAAGGTCGGGCTGAACGGATTCAATGTAAGCGTCTATTCTCTTGATTTCCTTTTCCTTCATTCCTGTCATAACAGGGCTGATAACCGCCCAGGCTACGCCAAGAACAAGTCCGCCGAAGATAAGTCCCGAAGCGAGAGTTCCGAGAACCTGCATCGGAGTAACATCCATCTTCTGAGCCTTTGCACTCTTTGTACCTTCCTGTGACTGACCCATTGTTGCGTCACTGGTGAGGAGGTTGGAAGTTTCATCCTCCTTAGGACGATGGTACATAGCACCGATTGCGTTTGCATAGAGTGAGAATTCAAGGTTTTCATAACCGCTGAGCATCGGAGGAACTTTAAGGAGCGAAGCCTTAACATCCATCTGTTCAAGGGAGTTTGTAAGTCTGATGAATTCTGAAGTATCGCCGTAGAATATAACATTTGAAACGCTTTCGCCGCTTCTTGAACGCTGGAACTGGAACATTCTGTATACATTCTCTGTTACAGCCTGGAATACATAGTCGCTCTTGTCATCGTAGTCATCGGGTGAAATGGAAGCGAAACGGGAGAATGAAAGCTGACCGTTTTCAAAAACATTGATGTTGATGAAGTTGGGGTCAATCTGAACGAGGAAGAGAGGCATCTTTGTGGATATCTGAGGATCCGAAAGAAGCACTCTTGAGATACAGTTACAAGATACCGAAACCGATTTGAGCTGAATGTTGAGCATCGAGAATACTCTTCTGTAACATTCAACTACATTCTTGGGAACGGCGTTTGCAAGAACCTTAGTCATTGTCTTGCCGTCTTTTTCAACATCGCCGATAACGGTGTAAGCGATGGACTGTTCATCGTTAACGGTAACATTTCTCTGCATTTCGAGCTGAACTGCAGATTTGAGCTTTGCAGCCTTATCCTTGGGGATATAAAGCTCTCTGAACACGATAAGGTTTGATGAAATGCTTATTACAGCGTCCTTATCCTTGATATTTCTCTGCTTAAGACCTGTGTTGATGATGGTCGCCATCTGAGCTATATCCTTGATATAACCGTTTGAGATAAGACCTTCTTCAATTCTAATGTCGGTCGAAGACTGGATTTTGATTTTTCCTCCGCCCGATTCAGTACCCTTGATTACCCTGATATTTCTATCCGTGATATCGAATGAAAGCACTTTTAACCACCTCTGATAAATTATTATTTTTGATTATGAAACGCATACTATGCGGTAAAGCGATATCTTATTGCGCTTATGCAATGTTCTGATACGAAGCGTACATTGCGGGAAGAATAGCCGCCATAACGAAACCTACCATAAGGCCCATGAAGATGATGATACAAGGTTCGATATATGTAACGAGCTTCTGCAAAGCGGTGTCTGCTTCGTCCTCGTAGTAATCGGCTGTCTTTGCGAGGATATCGTCAAGCGAACCTGATTCCTCGCCGACAAATACCATCGAGCAGAACATCGATTCAAATATCTGTGTTCTCTGAAGTGAAAGCGAAAGCGGTTCGCCCTGCTTAACTTCTTCGATAACGGTCTCAAAGAGTCTGTCGATATATGAGTTATTGAGGATAGCCGATGAACGCTCAAGACATTCTACCATGGGGATACCACTGGAATAGAGCGATGAAAGTGTTCTTGCAAAACGGCCTGTATAAATCTGAACAACGAGCTTGCCGACTGCGGGGCATTTGATGATGAATTTGTCCCATCCTTCCTGAACAGCGGGCTGAGTGAACGCGTACTTTACAGCGGCTACGATACCGACAACCGCTATAATGACGAAGTACCAATACTTTTTCGCTCCGTTGACTATATTCAATAATATCTGGGTCAGTTTCGGGAGTTCGGAGTCGCCGAACATCTCAACGAACATAGGAAGAACGAAGATAACGAGGATAAGACCTATCGCTATGGTAAGAACAAAAAGGATGATAGGGTATGTAAGAGAACCCTTGATCTTGTTGTTCATTTTATTTTCTTTTGCGTAATGGTCTGACATTCTCTGCATTACAACGTCGAGCGAACCACTCGACTCACCTGCGTTGACCATCGAAATAAGGAACGACGGGAACGCACCGCGCTGCATTCTCAGAGCGTCAGAGAAGGACTGACCTTTCTGAACCTCTTCGTAAACTTCAAGCCATACCTGCTTGGAGTCCGCCTTTTCCTGCTCGTGATAAACGATATCAAGCGCCTTAACGAGAGAAAGACCTGCGGACATCATCGCACTGAGCTGACGACAGCTGAATGCAAGCTCCGCTGTGTTGAACTTTTTGATACTCTTTGCTTCGGCACTGTCGACTTCCTTGTAGTCAATTACAAACAAGCCTCTTTCCTGCATACGCTCAAGAAAGGCATTGTAATCTTCGCAGTTGGTACTGCTCTTTATCTGATTACCCTGCGCGTCCTTAGCTGTGTACATATAAGTTTTCATCTAACGAATCGCACCTCCATATATGTATATACATAACCCGACAATACAGGCTATTATACATTTTAATACATTATATCATTTTTTGACATTTTATACAATAAGACAAAACTAACAAATATTTCAGCATTATTGATAAATTTTTGCCAAAAAAGTGTTGAATGAAACGATATTTTTTGACTTTTCGGCATCATTTAATAATTTGTTAATATTCGTGTAACCTGCCCTTTGCTTTTTTATGACGAGAATTTTGCATTTGCGTCTATGAGTTCCTTCTTGACGCTTTCGCTTACCTGCGACGGAGTGAACATCGGCAATGCAAGGTAGTTGCCCTGCATATAGTCAACGCCGAACTCCACAAGCTTTATCATTTCGTCGCGCGTCTGAACACCCTCGGCAAGAATCTTTATTCCCTGCTTTTTAGCGTATGAAATGAGGTTGAGGATAAGCTCCTGCTTGTTTTCGTCGCTGTCTACTCCCCTTACCATATTCATATCTATCTTTACAAGGTCGGGATTAAGAAGAATAAGCGAGTAATCGCCGTTATAGCCTGTTCCGAAGTCGTCAAGAGCGATGATACCGCCCCAGCCTCTGACATATTCGCTCTTCCTTCTTGCAAAGCCTTCGTCAAGCTCGTCGGATTCGAGAACT
The DNA here is from genome assembly GCA_946056455.1 of uncultured Clostridia bacterium. GTDB lineage: Bacteria > Bacillota > Clostridia > Oscillospirales > Ruminococcaceae > RGIG4131. Next base: position 12,687 of record CAMGJS010000004.1, read on the forward strand.
TCCATAACGATATTCGGCAGATATTCCTTATATCTCTGTTCGTAGTCGTTGAAATCATCGTCGGACAAAATCTGGCTTGAGAAAGAGTTGAGGAACAGTCTTGCGTTCGGTGATATATTTCCGCTTTCGACCTGATTGATATACGCCTGCATACTCTTGTGCCAAGTGAGCTTTTCTATCTGGTACATCTTAGCCTGCTGTCTTGCAACACGGATAACATCGAGGGGAGTTTTGAGGGTATCTCCCTGCGGACGCATAAGAGCTTCGTAGGCGAAAATCTCGCCCGTTCTTGCGTCGACGATAGGTTGCAGAGCGTAGCGGACAAGCTCGCTTTCGATAATCTTGTTGAGCTCTTCCTTACCGCTGAGAAGAATAGCGTCCTTATGATATTTTTCGCCGTCGAACTCGCATATATCTCCCTTTACGCTGTGCTTTACGGTATACATTGCAAAGTCGGCGTAACGCAGAAGCTCTTCAAAGTCCTTTGAATCGTCAGGATACCACGCGATACCCGCCGAGGAACGGAGCTTTATCTTTGTGCCGTCGGGCATTTCGATTTCTGTCGCATTGAACACCTTTTTAATACGCATAATGATATTGCGTATCTCGTCCTTGGTGTCGTATCCGCTGAGGAAGAGATAGAATTCGTCGCCGGACATTCTTGCGACTATTCCGCCCCATTTTTCAGCGGAAGAGAGTATCTCGGCGGATTTTCTTATGTATTCGTCGCCGTAGTCGTGACCGTAGGTGTCGTTTATATATTTGAGGTTGTCAAGGTCCATCATCATAACGGCGGCAATGCGAAGGTCAACCGTTTCTGAAAGGAATAATCCCGAAACCTCACGCTTGAACGCTCTTCTGTTATAAATTCCTGTAAGAAGGTCGTAGTCGCGCTCAAATTCAAGCTTGCGCTTTTCCTGAACTTCCTTTGTAACATCCTCGGCAACTCCGAGAGTTCTCGTGTCAAGCTCGGTCACGGTGAACTTTACAAATCTGATTTCACCGTGTTCGTCCTCAATCTTATACCACGATTCGTTGCCCGATGTTTCATAGGGTATCATTTCTTCGATTTTCTTTATGAGGAATTCCTTGCCCACATATCCGTCGATATATGTAAGGGTATTCCAGCCCATCAGAGAAAAGAACCCTTCTGTGCAGTAGGCAAGGTCTGAAGTATCGTCAAACTCAAACGCACCGATAGAAATATCGAGGACATTGAGTATCTGCGAAAGCTTTGTGGTGGAGCTTACTATTCTTTCGCTGAGATTTTTTATAGAGCTTGTGAGCATATCAATCTCACGGATATTTGTCTTTTCAAACCAGACATTTCTTGTGGGGTCAAGGGTGTTTACTTCTCTTACTACCTTTGTCATAGGCTGAGTAACAAGTCTTGCAACGATAAGAACTCCCAAAAGTCCGAAAAGTGCGGATACTATAATAGAATATATTACCGTTTTCATAAGAGAGTCCGAAAATCCGAAAAGCGTTCCATCGTCAACAACGCTGATAACATACCAGCGGTCTGTGGCAAAGGCAGAGTTATTGGGATAAAGCGAAAGCTCCTTTACGCTTCCGTATATCTTTTCGTCGTTATCTTCCGTTTCGGCAAAGCGGTAAATTCCGCTGTAAACCTCGGGGCCTCCGAGATTTATCGTTCCCGTTTTTGCATAGTGGCTCTGAAATCTTTCGTTACTGCAGGACGATACCTGATAGTTTCTTACATCCGAGCTTTTTGCAAGAAGATAAACTACATTATCGAGAGAATTTTCGCTGTCTATGGTGAGCAATGAGCGGACATAGTATCTTTCGATAAATTCTATTCCGATTACTCCGTAAACAGTACCGTCCGCTCCGACAAGAGGCTCGGTATAGGTCATAGAATCGATAACGAAATTTTCCATTTTAAAGGGCATACTCCAGTATCCGCAGTCTCTGCCGTCGCCGCGCATTGCAGCCTCTAACGGAGCAAAGAAAAATTCTTTTTCTTCCTCGGATTTCTTTGAAAAATCAAAATGGTCGGAGAAGAAATAGGAGCTTTGCTTTTCCGCGCCGATAAGCTCGGCTATCTCTTCCGTTCCCTTGACAATCTGCAACTTGTTTGCGCCGTTAAGGTCACGCCCTTTAAGATAAAGTGCAGAGTACTGGTCGGTTTCTTCACCGTTATTGAGAATTACAAACGCACCCTCAATGTCGTTATTCTGAGTTATTGTGGCAAGCTCGGAAGAAATTGAGGCAAGAATGCCCTCGGCGAGAAGCTTGTCATTTTTTATGTCATAAGCCTCCTTGCCCATAGCAAGAAGCTTTGAACTTACTATACTATTTATAGTGGGGCTTGAGCCTGAAACTATCTTGCGTTTGTCTAAAAGCTCGGTGGTGACATGGTTTGCGTGAAGCGAAGTTTTTTCATTAAGTACCTGATATGAGCTGTCATAGATGTATTCAAGAGAGCCGCTTGCTACCATAACGAGCGTGAACACAAGCACCTGAGCAAGAATTATCGCCATTATAGGCGCCATAAGTCTTATGAGAATTGAATGTTCTTTTTTTCTGAAAAGATTTTTTACAAAATCCCCGACTTTTTCAAAAAAATCCTTGATAATGGCGGCTCACCCCTTCCGACAAAAATTGTAAAGTTCAACAGGGCGCAGTTCGCCCTAACATTTTTATTATACATTAAAATAATAATATTGTCTATATCGCAAATATAAAAGCTATTACAGTTTTTTTGGATAGGTAGTGTTTTGGTGACAATATTTCTTGATTATTTTTGTGCAAAATAAACAAAAGCGGAAGTTCCTGCGAACTTCCGCCTGAAACGCTGTTTACTTTATAGGGGATACATTCTTGTCCTTTAAAACGACATCGTGCGCTCCGCCCTCTGTGATACTTGTTGCCGAAACGAGAGTAAGCTTTGCTTTCTTCTGTAATTCGGGAATTGTGAGCGCTCCGCAGTTGCACATTGTGGATTTTACCTTGCTGAGTGTAAGTCCCACATTGTCTTTAAGGGAGCCTGCATAAGGAACATAGGAGTCAACGCCCTCTTCAAACGAAAGCTTCTTTGCTCCGCCAAGGTCGTATCTCTGCCAGTTTCTTGCGCGGTTGGAGCCTTCACCCCAGTATTCCTTCATATATGTTCCGTTGACATTAACCTTGTTTGTGGGGGATTCGTCAAAGCGTGAGAAGTATCTGCCGAGCATTACAAAATCCGAGCCCATTGCAAGCGCAAGAGTGATGTGGTGGTCATAAACGATACCGCCGTCAGAACAGATAGGAACATAAATTCCCGTTTCTTCAAAATACTCGTCACGGGCCTTTGCAACTTCGATAACAGCTGTTGCCTGTCCTCTGCCTATGCCCTTTGTTTCTCTTGTGATACAGATTGAACCTCCGCCTATGCCTATCTTGACAAAGTCCGCTCCGCATTCGGCAAGAAAACGGAAGCCCTCTCTGTCAACAACATTTCCTGCGCCGATTTTAACGGTGTCGCCGTATTTTGCTCTTACCCATTCGAGAACTCTCTTCTGCCACTCGGAATAACCCTCCGACGAGTCGATACAGAGAATGTCCGCACCTGCTTCAATAAGTGCAGGAATTCTTTCTTCATAGTCACGGGTATTGATACCTGCTCCCACAACATATCTCTTCTGTGAATCGAGAAGTTCGTTGGGATTAGCCTTATGCTCTGCGTAGTCCTTTCTGAATACCCAGTACATAAGTCTGCCCTCGTCGTCTATAATGGGGAGCGAATTGAGCTTGTTATCCCAGATAATATCATTAGCCTGAGAAAGAGTTGTACTCTTGGGAGCGGAAATGATTTTTTCGATAGGAGTCATAAAGGTGCTTACCTTTTCATCGGGGGACATTCTGCTCACTCTGTAATCTCTGCTTGTGACAATGCCCACAAGCTTGCCGTTTGCTGTACCGTCTGTGGTAACGGCAACGGTTGAGTGACCTGTCTTTTCTTTGAGGTCTAAAATATCCTGCAAGGTAGCGTCGGGCGATACATTAGAGTCCGACGGAACAAAGCCTGCCTTATAAGCCTTTGCGCGAGCTACCATTGCGGCTTCTTCTTCTATTGTCTGAGAGCCGTATATGAATGAAATTCCGCCCTCTTTTGCAAGAGCTACCGCCATTTTATCGTCCGAAACGGACTGCATTATAGCGGAAGTCATAGGAATATTCATAGTGATAGCGGGTTCTTCGCCCTTTTTGAATTTTGTAATAGGTGTTTTAAGGCTGACATTCGCAGGGATACACTCCGACGAGGAGTATCCGGGAACGAGAAGATATTCGTTAAAGGTATGCGATTCGCCCTCATAATAAAAAGCCATGGTAATAACCCCTTT
>CAMGJS010000005.1 GCA_946056455.1 uncultured Clostridia bacterium
TCAAAAAACAACGGTGAATATTTTTATTTCACAACAAAGGGGAAGAAAGTCTATTCAGAAATTTCATATCCCGACAACGCCTATATTTTTTTCGGAAGAGAAGACAAAGGTCTGCCCGAAGAACTGCTTTTCAAGAATAAAGAAAGATGTGTGCGTGTTCCGATGAGAACGGATTTAAGAAGCCTTAATCTTTCAAACACCGTTGCTATTGCTACCTATGAAATTTTAAGACAATGGGACTTTCCCGATTTAGCGAGAGAGGGAAATCTCACAAAATACAGCTGGGACGATGCTGTATAAAAAAGACATTTTATTTTTTTGGAGGACATTATGGCAAAAATCAAACTTATCACCGACTCGGCAAGCGACATTTCTCCCGCTCAGGCAAAGGAGCATAACATTCACCTTATAGGGTTCCCGATTACCGTCGGCGACAAGGGATACAGAGAGCATGTTGACTTTACAAGAGAAGAATTCTATGAAATAATGAAATCCAGTGATGAAATCCCCCATACTTCTCAGGTGCTCACAACAGACTACTTTGAGGCATATTCAAAGGCTTTTGACGAGGGCTATACCGACATCATCAATGTTGTAATCGCGTCAATAGGCTCAAACTCTTTCAACAACGCAAATATGGCTGTCGATATGTTCTTTGACGAAAGACCCGAGGCAAAGGGTAAAGTCAATATTCATGTCCTTGACAGCAAGGCATATACGGGAGCATACGGCTTGCCCGTTATTGAGGCCGCAAAGAAAATCAAAAAGGGCGCAGAACCCGATGAAATTCTCTCGTTCCTTGTTGACTGGTCGGACAGCGCCGCTATCATCTGTACGGCATTTACTCTCAAATACGCGAGAAAATCGGGCAGAGTAGGTTGCGTTGCCGCATTTGTGGGCGAAGTTCTCGGTTTAAGACCTATTATCACCTTTGAGGACGCTATTTCAAATACCGTTGCAAAAATAAGAGGCGACAAGATGGTCGTTCCCAAGATGGTCGAGATAGCCGCAGAAAAAATGGTTCCCCAGACGCCTTATGCTATTCTTATCGGAAGCAATGAGGAATACAACAAGGAAATTATCGAGGCTATGAAGAAAAAGGTCGGCTACGCTCCGACAGAAATTTTCGGAGTGGGTGCAACTATCGCCTGTCATCTCGGTCACGAGGTTGTCGGAATAATCATCAAAGAACCCAACAGAAGATAATTTTAAAGAGCATTATGCAAAAATTTACGCATAGTGCTCATTTTTAATAAAATATTTAAAAATACCTATTGCTAAATTTCTTGAAATAGGTTAAAATAGTAATATCAGGTTGTTAAATAAATAACCAAAAACAAAATCTTCAAAAGGAGTGTCTTACAATGGCAGGATTAAATAAGGTTACTGTGGACGATATCAATGTTAAGGGCAAAAAGGTTCTTGTTCGTTGCGACTTCAATGTTCCTCTCAAAGAGGGCGTTATCACAAACGACAACAGAATCACAGCGGCTCTTCCCACAATCAAGAAGCTCATAGCTGACGGAGGAAAGATTGTTCTTTGCTCACACCTTGGCAAACCCAAGAACGGTCCCGAAGAAAAGTTCTCGCTTGCACCCGTTGCAAAGAGACTTGCTGAACTTCTTCCCGGCGTTAAGGTTACATTCGCAAACGACGATACAGTAGTAGGCGACAACGCAAAGAAGGCAGTTGCAGAAATGGCTGACGGCGATGTTGTTCTTCTTCAGAACACCCGTTTCCGCGGAGCAGACGAAACAAAGAACGGCGAAAATCTTTCAAAGGAACTCGGCGAACTTGTTGACGGCGAAGTTTTTGTAATGGACGCTTTCGGTTCGGCTCACCGCGCGCACGCTTCAACAGCAGGCGTTACAAAGTTTGTTAAGGAAACAGCAGTAGGCTACCTTATGCAGAAAGAAATCAAGTACCTCGGAAATGCCGTTGAAGTTCCCGAAAGACCTTTCGTTGCAATCCTCGGCGGTGCAAAGGTTGCAGATAAGCTCAATGTTATCTCAAACCTTCTTGAAAAGTGCGATACACTCATCATCGGCGGCGGTATGGCTTACACATTCCTCAAAGCAAAGGGCTATGAAGTAGGTACATCACTCGTTGACGACGAAAAAATCGACTACTGCAAGGAAATGCTTGAAAAGGCTGAAAAGCTTGGTAAGAAACTCCTTCTTCCTATCGATACAACAATCACAAAGTCATTCCCTGACCCTATCGACGCTGAAATCGCAATCGAAGTTGTTGACGCTGACAAGATTCCCGCTGATATGATGGGACTTGACATCGGCACAAAGACACAGGCTCTCTTTGCAGACGCTGTTAAGTCAGCAAAGACAGTTGTATGGAACGGACCTATGGGCGTATTTGAAAACCCCATTCTTGCAAAGGGAACAATCGCTGTTGCCAAGGCTCTTGCTGAAACAGACGCTACAACAATCATCGGCGGTGGCGACTCTGCTGCGGCTGTTATCCAGCTTGGCTTCTCAGACAAGATGTCACACATCTCAACAGGTGGCGGAGCATCACTTGAATACCTCGAAGGCAAGGTTCTTCCCGGCGTTGCAGTTATTGCAGACAAGTAATCTTTGAATTTACGGGCAGGCAGGGCAAGTCCGCCCTGTCTGTCTTAATTTTTAAGGAGAAAAATATGCTTGAAAAACTTGAAACATTAAGAAACAGCGAAAGTGGAAAGGCTTTGTTCTATATACTGATAGGCTTTGTCGCAGGACTTATTTTCGGAGTGATTATCTCCCCGAAGGTAGTAGGCTCTTTCAACGGAATGTTAAGCGGGAACGGCTTTCATCAGTCAGGCGACAGATAGGCTCTTTCAACGGAATGTTAAGCCCGTGCAATACAGTTATAAGACAAGAAAATAATTCATAAAGGAGATTTTGAGATGAACAAGGATTTAAGAAAAGTTGTAATCGCAGGAAACTGGAAAATGAACAAGACAAGACCTGAGGCAAAGGCTCTTATCGAGGAATTAAAGCCCGTTGCGGCAAAGGCTACATGCGATGTTGTTATCTGTGTACCTTTCACAAACCTTGAAACAGCTCTTGACGCTACAAAGGGAACAAACATCAAGGTAGGCGCTCAGAACTGCCACTTTGAAAAGAGCGGAGCCTTCACAGGTGAAGTTTCTGCTGATATGCTCGCTGAAATGGGCGTTGAATATGTTGTTCTCGGACACAGCGAAAGAAGACAGTACTTCGGTGAAACTGATGTTACAGTAAACAAGAGAGTTAAGGCTGCGCTTGCCGCCGGTCTTAAAGTAATTCTCTGCGTTGGCGAGCTTCTTGAACAGAGAGAGCAGGGCGTTACAGAGGAAATCGTCGGTATGCAGACAAAAATTGCTCTTCAGGGCGTTACAGACGAAGAACTCAAAAATGTCATCATCGCTTATGAACCCGTATGGGCAATCGGAACAGGCAAGACAGCCACAGCAGAGCAGGCTAACGAAGTATGCAAATACATCAGAAGCGTTATCGCTGACCTTTATTCAATGGCTGACGCTTGCGAATTCGTTATTCAGTACGGCGGTTCGATGAACGCAAAGAACGCAGAAGAACTCATCAATCAGCCCGATGTTGACGGCGGACTTATCGGCGGTGCTTCACTCAAAGCCGCTGATTTCGGCGTTATCCTCGAAGCAGGTTCAAACTGCATTGCTTAAATAATTTCAAAGTACCTTGCAGTTTATTCTGCAAGGTATCTTAATGGAAAGGAAGATTTTTATGGCAAAAAAACCACTCGCCCTTATTATTATGGACGGTTTCGGATACAACCACAGCAGTTACGGCAACGCTATCAGAACCGCTAAAACTCCCAACCTCACAAAGCTTATGTCAAAATATCCTCACACTCTTATCGGAGCGTCGGGAATGGATGTGGGACTGCCCGACGGACAGATGGGTAACTCTGAGGTAGGTCACACAAATATCGGCGCAGGAAGAATAGTTTATCAGGAGCTTACAAGAATTACAAAGTCCATCAAGGACGGCGATTTCTTCACTAAGGACGCTTTTGTAAAGGCTGTTGAAAACTGCAAGAAGAACGACAGCGCTTTGCACCTTTTCGGACTTATGTCTGACGGCGGAGTTCACTCACACAACACTCATCTTTACGGACTTCTGGAACTCGCTAAGAAGAATGGTCTTACAAAGGTTTATATCCACTGTTTTATGGACGGCAGAGATGTTCCCCCCACATCGGGCAAGGACTTTATTGCAGAGCTTGAAGAAAAATGCAAGGAAATAGGCGTAGGTAAAATCGCCTCAATTATGGGAAGATACTACGCAATGGACAGAGACAACCGTTGGGAGCGTGTTGAAAAGGCTTATGCCGCAATGGTTTACGGCGAGGGAGTAGAAAATCCGAATGCCGTTGATGTTATGGAAAAGTCCTATGCAGAAGGAGTTACAGACGAATTTGTCGTTCCCGCAGTTGTTGACAAGAACGGCAAGATTTCTGCTAACGACAGCGTTATCTTCTTCAACTTCCGCCCCGACAGAGCACGAGAAATCACAAGAACCTTTGTTGATGACGATTTCAACGGCTTTGAAAGAAGAAACGGAAGATTTCCTCTCTACTATGTCTGCATGACTCAGTATGATGCTACAATGCCCAATGTTGACATTGCGTTCAAGCCCGAAGGACTTAAAAATACTTTCGGTGAATATATCGCCTCAAAGGGACTTTCACAGCTGAGAATTGCTGAGACCGAGAAGTACGCTCATGTAACCTTCTTCTTCAACGGAGGAGTAGAGGCTTCGTTTGAAAACGAGGACAGAGCTCTTATTAATTCCCCCAAGGTCGCAACTTACGACTTACAGCCTGAAATGAGCGCATATCTTGTTGCTGACGAGGTTGTAAACCGCATAAATTCCGATAAATACGATGTTATCATTCTCAACTATGCAAACTGCGATATGGTTGGACATACAGGTGTTTTTGACGCGGCAGTAAAAGCTGTTGAGGCTGTTGACGAATGTGTAGGAAAGACCGTTGACGCTATTCTTGCAAAGGGCGGTTGCGCTCTTATCACAGCAGACCACGGCAATGCGGATAAGATGTATGAGCCCGACGGTTCTCCGTTTACAGCGCACACAACAAACCTTGTTCCTCTGATTTTTGTCGGAGCAGGAGATATAGAGCTTCGCGAGGGCGGCGTTCTTGCGGACCTTGCACCGACAATGCTGAAAATACTCGGTATTCCTCAGCCTGAAGAGATGACAGGAAAGTCGATAATTCTGTAATTCAAAAATCCCTTGCAAAAGTTTTGCAAGGGATTTTTTATGCCAACAAATCAAAATAAAAGGACGGTTTGAACCGTCCTTTTATTTTATGCAATTTTAATTTACGGCTGGCACTGTGAGCAAGGTGAGCAACCATATTTGATTGCTTCTTCTCTTGACTCGAATGTGTAAACTGCTTTACCGTACTTTTCATCGTAAGCAAGAGGACAGGTGTTCTTGTGGAATACCTTTAAGTTTCTAGAAACATAAGGAGCTGATACCATCTTGTTCGGGTCAACAGCAGGCTTTGTTGTTGCCTTTGTTGTCTGAACATAAACGGGAGCCTTGTATCCCCAAAGACCCTTCTTGCCTTCCTTAGCCTCGGTTTCAACCTTTTCAAATTCTTCATTGAACTTTACATTGTCCTCGTCAAGATTTGCCTTGGCATATCCCGAAAGAAGAACCTCGTCATTGAATAAGGTCTTGCCGTCGTTATACCATACATAAGCGAGAATGTTGAAGTCTTCATCGGTGAGCTTTTCGTCAAATTCGATATTGATAACCTTTCCGTCAAGGACATTCTTTGCGTATTCAAGAGATTCCTTGGCGTAGTATTCGTTATCCTTAGGAGCAACTGCGCCGATAAGCTTTACCGTTGCCTGAGAATTGTCTTTGAGAAGAACCTTGAATGTATCGCCTGAAATTACTTCAAGAACTGTTGCTTTGGTGAGGTTGCCTGCTGAAATTATCGGAGTAGTCTCCGCAGTCTGCTTTGTTGTTGTTTCAGGCTCAGAAGCTGTTGTAACCTCGGATGTTGTTGTCGATGTTTCATCGGGGATAGGCTTGTTGCCATTGCCCTTTCCTGCAAAAATTATTATCAACATTCCCACAAGAAGAACGGCAATTACTGCGATAACGATAAAGAGTACCTTGTTGTCGGAGCCTGTCTTTTCTTTTGCGGGAGCCTTTGCAGGAGCGCTTTCTTTTTTCTTTTCAGCGGTATGGGGCTTGGGAGCCGCAGCCTTAATATTTATAGGTGCGGGATTTGCCAAAGCGGGATTTGAAGCCTTTTTGCCCGAGGCAGCGTCTGCGGCGGCAATATCTGCGATAGCGGCTTCAAAGGTCGAAACATCGTGACCTGCTCTGCGCTCTTCTTCCATAAATTTCTGGAAATTGTTCTTAGCAACATCGGTGAAAGGCTTGCCCTTTCTTCTCATATCGATAAGACGGCAAATTTTAAGTCTGCGCGCTTCATCGGGATTAAGAGAATCCTGTTCTTCCTTTTTGGCGAGAAGAGCATATTCTTCGTTGAACGACATTCCCCCCACAGCGTGAGCAACATTTGCGTCAACATCAACAAGAACAGGCTTCTTTGTCGGAATGCTGTCGATATTGTCCTGAACGGGCGCTTTCTTCGGTGCGCTTTCGGGAGCCTTCTTCGAGTCCTTCATCATAGCGTCGGGTATTGAGATTTCTTCAATTCCCTTCTTTACTTCGGGAGCGTTGTTGACAGCCTTGTTCTCAGGCTTTGAGGTATTGTTCTTGTTATTGTTGTTTTTATTATTGCCGTTATTGTTGTTATTGTTGCCGTTCTTTGAATTCTTGTTTCCGCCCTGCTGCTTGTTTTCCTGCTTTTTATCATTATTATTGACAGGCGGCTGAGGTGACGGAGCTTTTTTCTGCTCGGAAGCCTTATTTTCAGGCTTTTCGTCTTTTTTGTCGGCGTCGGGAGGGGTAAGCATAATCTCTGTGATTTTATTCTTTGCGCCCTCTGAGCCCTGAGGCTTTACGGGGCTCGGAACATTTGCTTCCTTCTGAGCGGCTTTTTCTTCAGCGGCTTCTTTGGCTTTCTGGCGCTCTAACTTTTCCTGCTGCATAAGAGTCTGAATGTCCTTTGAATTCAGCTCCTCAAAAGCGGCTTCGGTTTCGTCCGCCTTTTTTGACGGTTTGAGAGATATAGGCGCCATTTCAAATGAATCTTTTTCCTTGGGTTCCTTGACGCTTTCAGCGTCTTCTTTTTTGGGAACAGGCTTGAGAGTAAGTTCGTCCATAGCTTCCTCCTGAATATGTAATGTCTTGGGTAAACAGTGATACCATAAAATTATCACATATATTATACTATATTTTACAAAAATAAGCAATAGCAATGTTATAAAAAATATTCTTTTCTCGTCACCTGACAGTATAAACAGAAAATATTGTCGAAAATTAGAAGTATTTCACAAAATTATTTACATTTTTTGTAATAAAATAGAAAATGCAACATTTAAAAATCTTCTTGCAGACAACCGAAAAATGTGATACAATAATATAAATGTTTGAAAAAAGGAGGTCTGGCGCAAGGTGAAATTTTTTGAAAGAAAAAGCAAGTTTTATAAAGAGCTTAAAGCCAGACTGAAGGACAATCATTTTCAGCTCGGGCGGGAAATAGAACCCGATGTCTATGAGGTCATAAACGGTGCGATGTCGTTTAATTTTGATGTCAAGGCGGCAAAACGCGAATATGAGCAGACAAAGAGCACCGTTTTAATGGATAAGCTGATAAAAAATCTTGAGCTTGACTTTGCCGCAAAATACAAGCTTGCGGTTTTTCATAACGCACAAAGATTTCTCCGCGCTATGATTATGCGCGAGGAGGATGTCAACGAAAGCTATATTTATAACGATTTTGTCGACAATCTAAAGCAGGTTATTGCTTTTACAACGGACGATAAAAAAGCCTATCCCTTGAACGCGGCTTACCTGAAAAAATGGGGAGTTCCCAAAGATGTTGTCTTTTCCGTTGCGGATAAGAATATGTGCGACCTTTTCAGAAAATCGGAACTGAGGGTATCCACCATTGCGGGCGAGATAAAAGTAGTTGAATTTGAGGGGCTGTACGAGGAGCTTTCTGCCTCATTAATGCTTTGCTCGGACTTTAAAAACGCCGTTTCTCAAAAGCTCGGTTCAAGATTTCTTGTTGTTGCACCCTCGGCTGAAACACTGCTTGCCGTTGAAGATGTAACAAACGATGTTATTGAAATTTTCGGCCCGCTTGTTGTCGAGGAATATAAAAAAGCAAAGACAAAGCTCTCTACGAATGTTTATCTTTTTTCGCAGACGGGTATTTCTGTAGCGGGAAGATTTCAGTGCGACTGACATAAAGGAGTGTAGCACAATGAACTATAAAAAGAAAAAAACGATTATGAGAATAATTATGCTGGTAATAGCCGCACTTATGATTGTAGGTATCTCGATAGGCGGACTTGTCAGCGCTTTTGCCGCAGAGAGCGTTACTGTTGAAAGCTTTGAAAGCGGTAATCTTTACAATGCTTTTTGCGAGGCGAAAGGTGAGACCGACCAGAACAATGTCAAGTCGTTCATTGTTAAGACGGGCACTTTGTCCTCGGCGGATTTTTCAATGTTTGGCAACCTTTCTTCTTGTGAGATAATCGACCTTTCGGGTGCAGAATTTGAGGGAGGAAAAATTCCCGATAATTTTATGAGTGGCAGAAGAGTTACCGAATTTTACGCTCCGAAGAATATAACTTCAATAGGAAACAACGCTTTTTCAGGTTGTGCGGGACTTAAAAAGCTTTCTTTTACCGACAGTCTGAATACCGTGGGAAACCGTGCGTTTGAAAGCTGTACCGCTTTGACAACTGTTGTTTTTCCCGCAAGTCTTACTTTTGTTGACGAGTGCGCTTTCAGAGGAAGCGGACTTACCGATATTTATTTTTACGGCAACGCTCCGCAGGTAGGGAGCGAGGCTTTTCCGCAGTCGGCAACTGTCCACATAACAGAAAATGCGTCAGGCTTTGACAGCGATGAGTGGAATAAGTATGCGATTGTAAAGGATGTTGCCGAAAATACTTCCGTTCAGGATACTCCCGAAGAAACAACGACCTTCGGAGCAACGGCAGAGGAAACCACAACTCCCGAAGAAACCGTGACCGAGGCTGTTTACGGTGCTTTTGCCGAAAGTGAAAACACTGTGACGGAAAGCAATAAGTCCGACAAGACCGCCGCCGCAGTTTTAATAGTCATCGCCGCCGCTCTTGTAATAGTTGTTGTCGTGGCTGTTGCCGCAATAGTTGCCGTCAAGTCAAAAAAAACCGAAGAAAACAAATCGGACGATAATACCGAAGAACCAAAGGAATAGCCTATGCAGAAGATACTCGGATATATGCGCAAGGCAATACAGGAATTCGACCTTATCGAAAACGGCGACCGCATTGCCGTCGGTGTTTCGGGAGGAAAGGACAGCCTTGTGATGTTGCAGGGACTTGTTCTCTTGAAAAGATTTATCGGCATTGATTATGATGTGGTTGCAGTAACGCTCGACCCGGGATTTAACGGAGTGTGGGGCGATTACTCCGATGTTGAAAAGCTTTGCGCTGAGCTCGGAATAAAATATGTTCTTAAAAGAACGCAGATAGGCGAGATTGTTTTTGATGTAAGAAAAGAAGAACACCCTTGCTCTCTTTGCGCAAGAATGAGAAGAGGCGCACTTCACGACGCCGCTATCGAGGAGGGTTGCAACAAGGTTGCTCTCGGACACCATTATAACGACGCTGTTGAAACATTTATGATGAACCTTTTTATCGAAGGAAGAATAGGTTGCTTTTCACCGAAAAGCTATCTTTCAAATAAAAAGCTATGGCTGATAAGACCGCTTGTTTTTGCTCCCGAAAAGGAGATAAAAAGGGTCGCAAGAAAAACAGAGCTTAATGTAGTGAAGTCAAAATGCCCTGTTGACGGACATACAAAAAGAGAAGAAATGAAAATGTTCTTAGCCGAGAGAGAAAAGCTTGACCACGGCTTTACCGACAGGATTTTCGGAGCTATGAGAAGGGCAGGTATCGACGGCTGGGGTTTTAAAGAAAAATAACGGCTGATATGCCGTTTATGCGCCTGTGGTGAAATTGGCAGACACGATAGATTTAGGTTCTATTGCCGAGAGGTGTGCAGGTTCAAGTCCTGTCAGGCGCACCAGACATTATATAATCTTATGTTGGGGAGGGAGAACCTATGCAGGCGGAAGCTCTTGAACCGGGAATGTATATTATCGACAAGGACCATCATATAATCTATTTCAACGAAACCGCAAAGGAATTATATCCGGAGCTTACAAAGGGTGGTCTTTGCCATAAAATACTCGGGAAGCAGGATTATCCGTGCCCCAACTGTCCGATAAATTCAAAATCAGGCAGACAGAGCAGCTTTTTTAACAGCAAAAGGAACGAGTATATTTCGGCAAACGCAGCAAAGCTTAATCTCCCCGACTACGGAGAATGTTACAGCGTTCAGTTCCGCGTTAAAGAACTTCGTTCAGACCGCTTGGACAAATTTGTCACGGACAATAATTCCATTGCTGCTCGGTTTGTTGAAAAATCGGGAAACGCAGGAGTTATCGGAGGATACTGCGAGGATGGTTTTCCTCTTTTTTATGCGAATGAAAAAATTGCGTCAATGCTCGGATACGACAGTGTTGAAGAACTTGCAGAGGGTATTGACGGCAAGGTCGTAAACACCATTTATCACGAGGACTACGACAGAGTTGTTGAAGAACTCGGAAATGAATACTACCCCGGAATGACCTATGAGGTCACATATCGTATGCCGAGAAAGGACGGTTCGCGGTTCTGGACTGTCGATACAGGCGAGGTAATAGAGACAGAGGACGGCAGACTTGCGATTATCAGCGTATGCAGTGATATGACAAGTTTTATCGAACGACACGCAGAGCTTGAAGAAAAAAATCAGGCGCTTATGAACAATAATATGTGGTCCGACGCAATGCTCAACAATATGCCCGGTGGGTATCATCGCTGTTCTGCGGAGGAGGGCTTTCCTTTTCTGTATATAAGCGACCGTTTTCTTGAAATGCTCGGCTGGACAAAGGAAGAGATAGAGTCCGAATTTGACAATAAATTTATGAATCTTATCCATCCCGATGATTACAAAACCGCTCTGAATTACGGCGCCGCCTGCATAAACCACGACCGTGACGGCTCACGAATATACAGATTAAAGGGAAAGAACGGTTACAGATGGGTTATTGACGCAACGATATTTGTCGACGCCGGCAGTGAGTCCTTTTTTCAGGGAACACTATCGGATATAACGGAATTTGTTGAAACTGAGGCAAAACAACAGAGGGAACTCGAACTTGCAATAAAGAAATCCGAGGCGGCAAACCGCGCAAAGAGTGCATTTCTCTTTAATATGTCGCACGATATACGGACACCGATGAATGCGATAATGGGCTTTTCATCTATGGCGGAAAAATATATCGACAATCCCGAAAAGGCGCTTGAATGTATCGGAAAGCTGAATGTTGCGGGGGAGCATCTTCTGCGCCTTATAAATGATGTTCTCGATATGGCGAGGATTGAAAGCGGAAAGACGGAGCTTGACATAAAGGCTCATCATATTCCTTCTGTTATGCAGAATGTTATGCCTGTATTTTTGACGGAAATCAACAGGAAAAACATTGATTTTTCCGTTGAATGTGATATAGATGACGAAATCGCATTTTTCGACCTGCTGAGAATAAATCAGATAGAACTCAATCTCATCAGCAATGCGATAAAATATACAAACAACGGCGGAAAAATAACATATTCAGTAAGGCAGACAGCATCAGAGAACGGTTACGCTACCTATACTGGAACGGTAAAGGATAACGGAATAGGCATAGGAAAAGAATTCTGCGAGCATATTTTCGACGCGTTTGAACGCGAACACAGCAGTACCATTGACGGAATTGAAGGAACGGGACTCGGACTTGCGATAACCAAGCGCCTTCTTGACCGTATGGGAGGAATGATTATTTGCAGAAGCGAACAGGGCAAGGGTTCGGAATTTACATATACTCTTACTCTTAAAATCGGAACAGAGGAAGACCTGAACCGTGATATTCCGCTGTCGGACGATAAAATAGATTTTTCCGGCAAGAGAGCTCTTCTTGTTGAGGACAATGCACTCAACCGCGAAATAGTTGCCGAGCTTCTCAGCTCCAACGGATTTTTGCTTGAAGAGGCTGAAAACGGCGCTCTGGCAGTTGATATGGTAAGAAATTCGTCAAAGGGATACTATGATATTATTCTGATGGATATACAGATGCCCGTTATGGACGGATACGAGGCAACGAGGAGAATACGCGCACTCGGAGAAAATGGTGTTGCGGATATTCCGATTGTGGCGATGACCGCAAATGCCTTTGAAGAAGATAAGCGCGCCGCGCTTGACGCGGGTATGAACGCTCATATCGCAAAACCTTTCAAAACCGAGGAGCTTATTTCCTGTCTTGGCAGAATTCTTTGTCAGAAGGACGAAAAGGTTCCGCTGACGCTGTAACCAAACTGTAAATAAATTGTAACTGCTTTGTAATTGTATTGACAGTACCGCTATGCTATAATTTAATCATAAAGTCGTAAGGGGGATTTTTATGAAAAAAATTGTAGCGGCGGTACTTGTATTTTCACTTCTTCTTGCAGGTTGCAATATTAACGGGGCGGACGCTCCTGCCGAAACCACAAATGAAACAACGGAAACCACGACCGTTCCCGAAACAACGGCTCAGACAGAGCAGGTGACGGAAAGAACGGTAGAAAAGCTTGAATTTCCCGATATAAGAAATCTTAAATGGGGAATGTCGGTGGAAGAAGTCAAGGCGCACGAAGAAGGCGAGCCTTTCAAAGAAACGGTCGAAGATTCAGGCTTTTCGGAGCAGATTCAGACGCTTATTACATACCGCAATGTAGAGATAGACGGATATATCGCAAAGATGGTGCTTTGTGTGACCGATGGTATAGGTCTTGACGGGGTGAACTATCATATCCCCGGGGATAAATATGATGAAATCTATAAGAAAACAATATCCATTTACGGCAAACCGCAGTGCGATTTTGACGAGCCGTACCCCTGCGCCACATGGATTATTCCCGAAAAGGGATACAAGATTTTTCTTTTGAGCCTTAATGCAAAAACCACGACGCAGTACAGCTTTTATCCTTTGACCGATGACGAAAAGCAGATGGGGATAAATAGCGAGCCTGCTCCCGAGGAAACAACGACCGAGCAGAAAACAGACTGGGACGCTGTAAAACCCGATGTGAGAAATGTCTGCTGGGGAATGACTGTTGACGAAGTTAAGGAAAGGGAAACCGAGACGCTTTCATACGAATATGAAAAAAGACTGCTTGTTTATGCAAATGTTACGATTATGGGTAAGAAATCTGATTTGATATATTATTTCAACGATGATGGAAAGCTTTTTCAGATTGTCTATTCCATTGATGAAACGGGTTGTGACGAAAACAGCATTATGGAAAGCTATTATTTCGTGAACGGTGTTTTCATCGACATTTATGGTCAGCCGAATGAAGTATGGCGTTTTTCGGACAAAGACGCAGACAAGACCGAAGCCGAAAAAAATCCGGGAGCGTGGGTTCTTTCGGGCAGACTTGCGATTACTTCGGGCTGGAATATAGATGAAAGGACCTTTACGGGACACTGGATAGCAAAAGATAAAAACGCTATAAGCCATATTGTGTCATACGGTTCTTCAAAATATTTTGACGAACTAAATCAGGCGCAGAATGAACAACAACAGCAGACAAAAGCATAAATAAAACTGAGGTATCGGAAATTTCATCCGATACCTCTTTTATATACTTAATGTATGAAAAATATAAATTATACAATTTGTATATTATCGTCTGGTATTTGACATTTGCGGAAAAATACGGTAAAATTATGCATATATATGCTATTGTGAAAAGAGGTGCCGCAAAATGAAATTAAAACTCAATTTAAGACCTAGTTGCAAGAGTCTTGACGGATTTTTTGCGGCGCTTATAGTAATATCCGCACTTATGCTTTTATACAGCACATTCTATACTTATCGCGCCACGGATGAAAAAAACGAAAAAGAAAAGCAGATAGAAAGCCTTTACAACTCGTGCGACAATATATGTGAAGCTTCTGAGCTTTTCACCGAAGAGGCGCGCCAGTTTGTCATAGACTATGACCTTTCAAGGCTGAACAGATACTGGGAAGAAGCCGAGAAGGAAAAAACGGTAGAAAAATCAATGGAATACATAAGCGAAAGCGGAATGTTCACCGTATCGGAGCAGGTTCCGCTTGAAGACGCAAGAGAAAAGCTTTACACAATAAGAAAAACGGAAGCCGAGGCGATGCTTCTTGTGGCGTCGGCACATAATATAGACGAGAGAGCGCTTCCCGTTTATCTCAAAGAATACGCAATCTCGGATAACCGAAAAAGACTTTCCGCCGATGAAAAAATCTACGAGGCAAGGCTTTTGCTTTACGGCGAGAGTTATAAGTCGGCAAAGGCGGATATTGAAAGCGACCTGCAAGCCTTCCGTGAAAATATAGATGTCAAATATCAGGCATACAAAAAGCGCTCGACCGCACTTCTTCACGCTTCGGTAACAATTCAGATAACGGGACTTACGCTTTTGCTTGTAATATCTGCGGCGCTTTTTCTTGTTTACAGAATTTTCTGTTCCGTTCCGTTGCAGAGAAATAGCAAAAAAGCAGATGTTTCGGGCGACATTGCCCTTGAAGAAAAAGGCTTTGCGGAGATTTGCACAATAGCCGCAAGATACAACGAAAATATGAATAAATTAAACGAAAGCAAAACGGAGGAAGAATATAATGGAAGCAAAGGAAATTCTTAAAAGAATAGACCATACCGCTCTTGCGGCAACGGCGACAACAGAGGAAATAAAAAAGCTTTGCGATGAGGCGGTAAAGTACGGTACAGCGTCGGTATGTATCCCTCCCTCATATATCAAATGGGCGAGAGAGAATTTCAAAGACCTCAACCTTTGCACCGTAATAGGCTTTCCTTTGGGATACAACACCACGGCGGTAAAGGTTTTTGAAACCGAACAGGCGGTAAAGGACGGGGCAGACGAGATAGATATGGTTGTTAACCTCGGATTAGTCAAGGACAAGAAATTCAGAGAAGTGACAGAAGAAATTTCCGCCGTGAAAAAGGCTTGTCAAGGAAAAATTCTCAAAGTAATTATCGAGACCTGCTATCTTGATGAGGACGAGAAAAAAGAGCTTTGCAGATGCGTTACAGATGCGGGAGCGGACTTTATCAAGACTTCAACGGGCTTTGGAACAAAAGGCGCTGAAATTTCAGATATTGCACTCTTTAAAGAAAATATCGGGGAGAATGTAAAGATAAAAGCGGCAGGCGGAATTCGCACAAAAGAGGATATGGAAAAATATATTGAAGCAGGTTGTGAAAGAATAGGAACAAGCAAAGCCTCAATTTTATTTTTGGAGTGATTTTATGGAAGTTAAAAGAGTTTTTCTTATAGTTCTTGACAGCGTTGGAATAGGTGAAATGCCCGACGCTGAAAATTACGGCGACAAAGGCTCAAACACCCTTAAAGCCTGCTTTGACAGCGGCAAGTTAAATATCCCGAATATGACGAAAATGGGAATTTTCAACATAGACGGAAACGATTATGCAAAGGGAACGGATTTTCCTACAGCCGCCTTTGCCCGAATGACCGAAAAATCAAAGGGCAAGGACACTACTACGGGACACTGGGAGATGGCAGGGGTAATATCCGAAAAGCCTTTTCCTACTTACCCTGACGGTTTCCCCGATGAGATAATATCGGAATTTGAAAAGAGAACGGGCAGAAAAGTCCTTTGCAACAAGCCCTATTCGGGAACGGAAGTAATAAAGGACTACGGCGAGGAGCATATCAAGACAGGTGCGCTTATTGTCTATACCTCGGCGGACAGCGTTTTTCAGATTGCCGCACACGAGGACATTGTCCCCTGCGAAAAACTTTATGAATACTGCGAGATAGCAAGAGAAATTCTTTGCGGCGAGCACGCTGTCGGCAGAGTAATCGCAAGACCTTTCGAGGGAGAATATCCCTTTAAAAGAACAAACAGACGCCACGATTTTTCATTAAAGCCTCCTGTAAAAACTGCGTTGAAGTATATTGCCGAAAGCGGACTTGATGTTATCGGGGTTGGAAAAATCTTTGATATTTTTGCGGGCGACGGAATAACGAAAGCTGTCCGTGTGATAGGTAATGCGGTGGATATGGAAGAAACAAGCAAAATTCAGAACGAGGATTTTCACGGACTTTGCTTTGTGGACCTTGTTGACTTTGATATGTCTGATGGGCACAGAAGCTATGTTGCAGGAT
>CAMGJS010000006.1 GCA_946056455.1 uncultured Clostridia bacterium
ACTAGCAGCTGTGCCAGCCTGCTGCGTGGTGTTTGATGCGTCCTTCGCGGTTGATGTGCTGTTTAAGGTGTAGTCGATAAGGTCGCCCTGAGAAAGTGGCTTTATCTTGTTTCCGCATACAACAACGGCGATGTAGTTTGTAAGGTCGCCCTTATAGATATTGCTGTACTGAGTAAAGATTTCGGGGTTGGTCTGAATGTTTGCATATTCGACTGTTACACGGTCGGAATAAGTCTCGTATTTATTCAGCACCTCGACAATGGATTTTCCTTCTTTGCCAAGGTCGTTGAGTGAGCGTTCCTCCATAAAGACGGTTATTTTTATATCCTTGTCAAGAGTTTTGAGATATTCCTTTGTGGCGTCGGTGATTTCATAAACCTGCTCTTTTGTAAGGTCTATTTTTATATCCGCCCTTTTGACAAGCTTTGCGACAACAACATTGAGAAGTATCACCGCAACGATGAAAAGAACGGTCATTCCCACAGAAACTGCGCCGTATTTAAAACGCTGTTCTTTAAAAAAATTCTTGTTCATATTAAAATCCTCTTCCTTTCACTGCGGTAAAGATTAACCCCAACGGCGTTTTTCAAGAACCTTGACGGTGAGGAAATTCATAACCGCCGCAAAGCTTACAAAGAAAAGTATTGCCGAAATGTTTATTATGCCGTATGTGAACTCGTAGAATTTTGTCAGAAATGAAAGCGACGATACCATTGAAGCTATTGTCTTATTGGGGATAAACGACGCTATCATATCAATCATATAAATGACTATCATACAGGCAAAGCTGCCTATTGCCGAAACAATCTGGCTTTCTGTCAATGACGATATGAAAAGTCCGACAGAAATGAATGCCATTCCTAAGACCGCCATTCCGACAGTATAGCAGACAACAAGCTGCCATTCAACCGCCGAATAGATAGAGAGCATAAATGCATAGATGAAAAATACAGCCATTCCCGAAAGGAACACAACGGTTGCGGCAAAGAACTTTCCGAGAACTATTCCCGTAAGGCTTACGGGAGCCGTGAGCAAACACTGGTCGGTCTTGTATTTTTTATCTTCGCTCAAAAGTCGCATTGTGAGAATAGGAATGATAAAGAGCAGAACAGAGAACATATTGTCATAAATTCCGCCCATATTCGTGGTCTTGTTATAAAGGCAGACCGCCTGGAAGAATATGCCCGAAAACAGAGTAAACACCGCAAGATAAACATAAACTATCGGCGATGTGTAATAAGCCACGAGTTCTCGTCTGAAAATTGCTTTCATTACTTTTTACCTCCGTCATCTTTTTTCTCCTGCTTTTTTTCCTTTTTGGCAGTAGTGATATTTTCGCCCATCGTGACTTTGAGGAAGATGTCCTCAAGAGTAAGCTCGGCGGATTTAAGCCCTAAGATATAGCGGTTCTTTTCCGCCACTCTTGTAAAGAGCTCTTTTCTTATATCTGTGTTGCCGTCGGTCTCAATGGTGTATTCAAAAACCCCAGGCTCTCTTTCAAAGTCCGCTGCGACTTCCACAACGCCCGATATACCCTTAATGAGCTTTATGTTTTCATCACGGCTTCCGTCTATGCGCACGATAATGCGGTGGTCGCCCGAAAGGGACTTCGAGATATTCTCGGCAGTATCGTTTGCGGCGATTTTGCCCTTGTTGATAATAACTATCTTATCGCACACCGCCTGAATTTCAGAAAGAATATGTGATGAAAGGATAACAGTGTGACGCTCGCCCAGCTTTTTGATAAGGTTTCTTATGTCGATAATCTGCTGAGGGTCAAGACCTACCGTGGGCTCGTCAAGAATAAGTATGGGCGGATTTCCGATAAGCGCCTGAGCAAGTCCCACTCTTTGCTTATAACCTTTTGAAAGATTCTTTATTATTCTTTCATATACATCGGTTATCTTGACAAGATTGCATATCTGCTTTATGTGTTCTTCTCTGGGAGATTTGCACTTTTTGAGGTCATAGATAAAGTCAAGATACTCCTTAACGGTCATATCAAGATAAAGGGGAGGAATTTCGGGAAGATAGCCTATCTGTTCCTTTGCTTTGATAGGGTCCTTTAAAATATCCACTCCGTTTATGAGCGCCTGTCCGCTTGTTGCCGAAAGATAACCTGTAAGCATATTCATCGTTGTCGATTTTCCCGCACCGTTAGGGCCCAGGAAACCGAGAATTATACCGTCCTCAACGGTGAACGATATATCGTCGACAGCTTTTTTGTCGCCGTAATACTTACAAAGATTTTTTACTTCTATCATCTGTTCTGCCTCCTTGTGTGGCATTTTTTTACCGTAAATATTCTATTACCGCTATGTGATAATTCTGTGTCAGAATTAAGATAATTTTTCTATGCCCTTTTCAATTCGTGCAATAGTATCTTCTTTTCCGATAAGATAGCAGAGTTCGACAGCTCCTCCGGGAGTAAACTGCTTGCCCGAAACGGCTGTTCTTACGGGCCAGAGGATATAGCCGTTCTTAACGCCCATTTTTTCAACAAGTCCGAAGAGTGCGTTGTGAATGTTGTCAACTGTCCAGTCGGAAATTTCTTTCAATACGGGCAGAGCCTCTTTGAGTGCCACAAGAGAAGTCTGTTCATCGGTCTTCATCTTCTTGTGACAGTACATAGCCGTGTCGTATTCGGGCAGAGCGTCCAGAAAGTCGACCTGCGAGGGAATATCGGTAAAGATTTCCGTTCTCGGCTGTAAAACTTCGGCAAGAAGAGCAAAGTCAATGTCCTCTCTCTTGACTGTCTGCTTGATATAGGGGAGAGCCTTTTCAAGAAAATCCTCTTTTGATAATTTTCTGATGTACGCTCCGTTGATAGCTTTAAGCTTAACAGGGTCAAAGATAGCAGGGGACTTTGAAAGTCCGTCTATTGAAAATTCCTTGATAAGCTCATCAAGTGTGAATATCTCGTTTTCGCCCTTTGGCGCCCAGCCGAGAAGTGCGATATAGTTTACGACAGCCTCGGTCATAAAGCCCTTTTCGATAAGGTCGTTGAAGGATGCGTCGCCGTTTCTCTTTGAAAGCTTCTCGGTAGCGTTCTTCATAATGTGCTCAACATGAATGTATTTGGGCGGTGTCCAGCCGAATGCCTCATAAAGCAGGTTGTATTTGGGCGATGAGGCAAGGTATTCGTTTCCTCTTACAACATGAGTTATGCCCATTAAGTGGTCGTCAACGACATTTGCAAAGTTATAGGTGGGCATTCCGTCCGTCTTTATAAGTATCTGGTCGTCAAGAGTTGAATTTTCAACGGTGATGTCGCCGTATATTTCATCGTGGAAGGTTGTTGTGCCCTCTGTGGGAACCTTCTGTCTTATAACATAGGGTATGCCTGCGTCAAGCTTTTCTTTGATTTCTTCGGGAGAAAGGTTACGGCAATGTCTGTCGTACATAGGCGAAATTCTTGAAGCTACCTGAATTTTTCTTACCTCTTCAAGACGCTCCTTGTCGCAGAAGCAGTAGTATGCGTGTCCGCTTGCAACAAGCTTTTCAGCGTATTCCTTAAACATTCCCATTCTTTCGGACTGAATATAAGGTCCGACGGGACCGCCCACATCGGGGCCCTCGTCCCAGTTGAGTCCGCAGGCTTTAAGGGTGTTATAGATAACATCGACAGCGCCCTCTACATATCTTTCCTGGTCGGTATCTTCAATTCTTAAAATAAATTTTCCTCCCGACTGCTTTGCGATAAGATAGGTGAACAGCGCCGTTCTTAAATTTCCTATGTGCATATAGCCTGTGGGGCTGGGCGCAAATCTTGTTCTTACTTCGTTATTCATTTGCTTCATTCCTTTCGGTTGTCTTGAATATCTTCAAAGCCGACTGCATATCGGCTTCTATCTGCTTTTTAAGTTCATTTATATTTTCAAATTTTCTTTCGGGGCGGATAAATTCCACAAGGGACGATGTAACCTCTTTGCCGTAAATATCTTTATCAAAGTCAAAAAGATATGTTTCGCAGAATTTCTTGTCGCTGTCGCATACTGTCGGTCTTACGCCTATATTTGCAACGCCCTTTACTTCCTCGCCCTCTATTTTACAGCGTACAGCGTACACTCCCTTTTTCATCTCACAAAAATCATCGGGGATATGCTGGTTTATGGTGGGTATTCCGAGAGTTCTTCCAAGCTGTCTGCCTTTTTCAATACATAAGGTGAAAGAATATTCTCTGCCGAGAAGTCTGTTCGCTCCCTTGACATCGCCGTCTTTCAGCAACGCTTTTATCCTTGTCGAAGAAATTTCCTCGCCGTTTTCAAAAGCAAGGGGGATAATTTCTGTCTTTATGCCAAATTCTTTTGCTATCTCGGACAAATCCGTTGTCGACGCTTTTCCGCCTTTTCCGAATGAAAAATTCTCTCCGCAAAAAAGGGATTTTGCGTTCATCTCTTTATATAGTATATCGCGGACAAATTCATAAGGGGACATATCCTTTATCTCATCAAAGGGCGGAGAATATATTTTCTTTACGCCCATTTCGGAGAGGATACGGCATTTTTCATTTTGAGAAATCAGCCTGCCCGAGCCTTTGCCGAAATCAAAGGTAAAGACCGCAGGCAAAAGCCCCTCTGACGATAAAAGCATTCTTTCTATTACCGCCCTGTGCCCCTTGTGAACTCCGTCAAAAAGCCCGAGAGCAACTGCGGTCTTATTTTCCGATTGCATTTTTATCCCCTATCTGTCGTAAAAGTTTTTTGCTATGATAAGCTCGCCCTTTTCTCTGTCGGCAAGGGCTGTGCCTAAAAACTCTTTTCCGCCGAAAACCGCAAGACAGTCGCCTTGCGGTAGATTTTTTATTCTTGAAAGCGAAAGCCTTATGCCGTTTTTATACATTCTTGTCTGCGCCTCGTTGAGAGTAACCTTTGGAAGATACGAAAAAACTCTCTCAATAGGCGTTATCACTTCTGAAAAATCCTCCATAGCGGAAAGCTCTTCTATTGTAATACATTCCGATATATCAAAGCCCGAGGCTTTCACTCTGCACAAAGCGGTCATTGTGGCGACTGCGCCAAAGCTCTCTGCAATATCCTCAATGAGCGTTCTTATATAGGTGCCCTTTGAGCACTCTATGTAAAGCTCGCCCTTTTTTTCGTTCTCGTCAAAGGAAAGAAGTTGGAGTGAAAAAACCTCGATTTTACGGGGCTCTCTTTCAACCTCAATTCCTTTTCTTGCAAGCTCGTAAAGTCTTTTTCCGCCCACAGACACCGCCGAATACATAGGAGGAACTTGCATTATCTCCCCCGTAAACTTCGGGAGCGCCGACAAAATATCTTTTTCAGAAAAATCAGAGCAGTCCTTTTCTTTTGTGACTTTTCCCGTTATATCGCCCGTGTCGGTTTTTTGCCCCAAGACAAACTCGGCTTTATACGCTTTGTCGTTATCGGGCAAGATGTCGCAAGCCTTTGTGGCTGTCCCCACAAAAACGGGAAGAACACCCGTCGCCATAGGGTCCAGAGTTCCTGCGTGACCTAATTTTTTTGTCTTTAATATACCGCGCATTTTTGCGATAACATCAAAGGAGGTGAAACCTTGGGGTTTATTGACGGGGATTATGCCGTTTTTCAAAGCGCTTCACCTGCACATTTTATCAGCTTTTCCTTGACTTCCTCAAAGGCGCCGTTCAAAAGACAGCCTGCCGCCTTTGCGTGTCCGCCGCCGCCAAGAGCGACGCAGAGCTTTCCTACATTGACATTTCCCGTTGAGCGCATTGAGATTTTAAAGGTTTTTTCTCCTCGCTGTTTTATAACAATGCCTATCTCTACGCTTTCAACTCTTGTTGTAAGAGCGGAAATGCCGTCAAAGTCGTTGGGCGTCATCGAATATTCCTTCTGAATATCTGTTGTGACGGCAATGAGCGCCACTCTGTCGTCAAAGAAATACTCCGTCTTTCCGCCCAAAAAGCTTTCAAGCTTTATTCTTTCTTTTGTCTTGACATCGAACATCTGTCGGTTTATCCACGCATAATCAACGCCGTATGCAATAAGCACCGCCGCCGCAATGTGAGTGTCTATGGTGGTATTGCTGAATTTAAAACAGCCCGTGTCGGTGGCAATACCTGTCTACAGGCAGGTAGCCATATGGCGAGTAGGTGTTATCTGCATCTGCTCAAAAAGTCTGAATAAAACCTCGCAGGTGGCTGAAGCTTCGGGGATAACGAGGGTATTTTTTGCATACTGCACATTAGAAGCGTGATGGTCTATGCAAAAATCTACCTTATCCTTGTATTCGTCAAGCTTTTCGCCCAGAAGTCTTGGGTCGGCAACATCAACAGCGATAATGTTCTGTGCTTCAAAGTCGCCGTCGTCATCGTTGTGAGAGGTTATAAATTTGAATTTTTCGGGAAAGCTGTCGTGGCATATTACTCTCGCCTTTTTGCCCATAAGGCGCAACGCTCCCTGCAACGCAAAAGCGCTGCCCAGAGTGTCGCCGTCGGGCGCCTGATGGGTGAGAATAAGCGCGTCCTTGCACTCTGTTAAAAA
The DNA here is from genome assembly GCA_946056455.1 of uncultured Clostridia bacterium. Taxonomy (GTDB): domain Bacteria; phylum Bacillota; class Clostridia; order Oscillospirales; family Ruminococcaceae; genus RGIG4131. Next base: position 6,489 of record CAMGJS010000006.1, read on the forward strand.
CTGAGCCGCTTCGGCAAATAATCTGTCCATAGATTACTCCTTTACAGTTTTTTCGTTTATCTTGTCCATAAGCTCCTGAATGTGTGCGCTGTGCTCAACTCCGTCATCGGGAATAAACTTGAATTCGGGAGCCTTGCGAAGATGAAGCCTGTCGGCTATTTCTCGCCTTATAAGTCCCGACGCGTGTTTAAGTCCCTCGCAACCGTCCTTTGCCTTTTCAAACCCTTCAAGGCTTGAAATATAAGCCTTACAGCTTGAAAGGTCGTTTGTGATACTGCATCTCACAACGGTGAGCATAGGGGTTATGCGTGGGTCTTTAAGCTCACGAAGCATTGCCGAAAGCTCTCTTCTGATATCCTCCGAAACTCTGTCGCTTTTAAAGTTGGGCATAATATGCACCTCCGTTAATGGAATATGGGTTTAGTCCTTGTATTCTTCGATGATGAATGCCTCAAAGACATCTCCCTCTTTAATATCGGCAAACTTTTCAAGACCTATACCGCATTCAAAGCCTTGTGCGACTTCCTTTGCGTCGTCTTTGAAGCGTTTGAGGCTGTCTATCTTATCCTCAAAGATAACGATACCGTCACGGACAATTCTTATCTGACAAGCTCTTGTTACCTTGCCCGATGTGATATATGCGCCTGCAACCGTTCCTGCGCCCGTTATCTTGAATACATTTCTTACCTCCGCCTTGCCGAGTATAACTTCTCTTGTCTTGGGAGCAAGCATACCCTTCATAGCGTCCTCGATTTCTTCTATCGCGTCATAAATAATTCTGTAAAGTCTTATTTCAACTCCGTCACGGTGAGCGTTCTCCTGCGCTACGCTGTCGGGGCGGACATTAAAGCCTACGATAATTGCGTTTGAAGCGCTTGCAAGCATAACATCGCTTTCCGATACGGCACCGACACCGCCGTGGATAACTCTTACTCTTACTTCATCGTTTGAGAGCTTTTCAAGGGATTGCTTTACAGCCTCCACAGAGCCCTGAACATCCGCCTTGACGATAAGGGGAAGTTCCTTTATCTCGCCCTCTGCAATGTGGCTGAAAAGATTGTCGAGCGTTACCTTCTGATACTGCTTGAACTGCTCCTGCTTTGCCTCGTGGCGACGGAGCTCAACAAGCTCTCTTGCAAGTCTTTCGTCCTCAACGGCGTTGAAAATGTCGCCTGCTGCGGGGACTTCCGCAAGACCTGTAATCTCAACGGGAACGGAAGGACCTGCTTCTGTTACCGTCTTGCCCTTGTCGTTTGTCATAACGCGGACTCTACCAACAGAAGTACCTGCGATGATAATGTCACCCGTGTGGAGAGTACCGTTCTGAACGAGAAGTGTTGCGATAGGACCTCTGCCCTTGTCAAGTCTTGCCTCGACAACAGTACCCTTTGCAAGTCTGTCTGGGTTAGCTTTAAGCTCCTTGACATCGGCAACAAGAATGATATTTTCAAGCAGTTCGTTTATGCCCTCGCCCGTCTTTGCCGAAACGGGAACGCATATAATATCTCCGCCCCATTCTTCTATAACAAGACCGTGTTCTGTGAGCTCCTGCTTTACTCTGTCGGGGTTAGCTTCGGGCTTATCCATTTTGTTTATCGCAACGATGATAGAAACATTTGCGGCTTTTGCGTGGTTTATAGCTTCTACCGTCTGGGGCATAATTCCGTCGTCTGCGGCAACAACTATTACCGCAATATCCGTTACCTGCGCACCTCTTGCTCTCATAGCGGTGAATGCTGCGTGTCCCGGAGTATCGAGGAAGGTGATGTCCCTGTCGTTTATGCTTACTCTGTAAGCGCCTATGTGCTGTGTGATACCGCCTGCTTCTCCTGCGGTTACATTCGAGTTTCTGATCTTGTCAAGAAGCGATGTCTTACCGTGGTCGACATGTCCCATAACTACAACAACGGGCGAACGCTCAACAAGGTTCTTGTCGTCGTCCTCTGTGTCGTCGATAAGACGCTCTTCAACGGTGATGATAACTTCCTTTTCAACCTTTGCACCGAGTTCTTCCGCAACAAGCGAAGCTGTATCGAAGTCGATAACCTCATTTATTGAAGCCATAACGCCCAGGCCCATAAGCTTCTTGATAACATCAGTTGCGGTAACTTTAAGGCGTGACGCAAGCTCCGAAACAACAATCTCATCGGGGATAAGAACTTTAAGCTGCTGCTTTCTTGCTCTTTCAAGTTCAAGTCTGCGGAGCTTTTCTGCCTCTGTTTCTTTCTTTGAGAACTGCTGTTTGTTTCTCTGAGCAGACTTCTGAGTAAGCTTCTGCTTTTTCGAGTAATTGTCCTTATGATGAGCCGACGACTGAGCATACTGCTCATACTTTTCGTTGTATTTGTCAAGCTCTACATAGCTTCCTCTTGTGTCAACGGTGCGGACATTGTTATGTGTGCTTTCAGCGGAAGACATATTCGCATTCAGCTTTGTGATAACGCCGTGCTCCTTTGCCTTAACGGGAGCTTTCTGCTGTTTCTGCTTCTGCTGCTGTTTGTTTTCCTGCGGTTTGTTTTCAACCTGCTTTTTCACTTCGGGAGCAGGTTTTGCCTCTGCCTTTTTCTCCTCGGCTTTTTTAGGCTCGGGAGCGACTTCGGGCTTTGGTTCAGCCTTTTTCTTCTCTGTCTTTTTCTTTTCGGGAGCAGGCTTTTCTTCTTCCTTTTTCACTTCGGGAGCAGGCTTTGATTTTTTCTCCTCAGCCTTTTTCTTTCTTTCTTCCTCGCCCTTTTTGAAATATTCGTCAAAGCTTTCAACCTCGTGCTTTTTTGAATATGTTTCAAGAATGAGGTTCAGCTCCTCCTCGCCCAATGCGGCGGTAGCCTTTTTCCCCTTGATTCCAAGGTCGGAAAGAAGGTCAATAAGCTCCTGGTTTGAAACTCCTATATCCTTTGCGACCTCGTTAAGCTTTGCCTTAATTGTATTCATCGGCACACTCTCCTTTTAATATCGAAACTTGCTGTAATGTCAGTATATATATTCACGGCTTTTGCGGACACAATTCCTTTATCTTTTCTGCAAAGCCTTTGTCCGTTATGCCTATTATTCCGCACTGTCTGCCAAGATAAAACCCGACTTCCTCTTTTGTTATATCGGTCTTAACCGTGGCGACTTTATATTTTTCTGCAACAAATAAGATTTCTTTTTCGCTTTTTTTCGATATATCCGACGCTGTTAACAGAAGAACCGTCTTTTCATTCTCAATATCTTCCTTCACTGCGTCAAACCCCATCGTCATTCTGCCTGCTTTCCGGCATATTGTCAGCAAATCAATCAGCCTGTTCTTCATCGGCAAGCTCCTTTTCCATAAGGTCGTAAAGCTCGTCTGAGATTTTACATTCAAATTCCTTTTCAAATCTTCTCGACTTTCTTGCCGCTTTAAGACATTCTAACGACCTGCATATATACGCCCCTCTGCCGTTCTTCTTGCCCGTAAGGTCAAGGGATATTTCCCCCTCGGGAGATTTAACGACGCGGATAAGCTCTTTTTTGGGCTTCATTTCATTGCAGCCCTTACAATTTCTCATCGGAATTTTTCTCGGCTTCATATATTAAGCTCACTCCTGCGGTATTTCGTTTTCGGGCTTTATGTCAATGGTGTATTTTGTCAGCTTTGCGGCAAGCTTTGCGTTCTGTCCTCTGTTTCCTATTGCAAGAGAAAGCTGGTTGTTGGGAACAACAACTGTGCATTTCTTCTTTATCTCGCCGTCCTCTTCGTTAACTTCGGGCTCGTTGAGAGTTACCGATATGACCTGCGCGGGAGCGAGAGCTCTTGCGATAAATTCCTCGTCGTTTTCGCTGTACTGGATAATGTCAATCTTTTCGCCTTCGAGTTCATCCACAATTCTTGAAATTCTCGTTCTCTTTGGACCTATGCACGCGCCTATCGCGTCGACATTGGCGTCGTGAGAGGTAACGGCAATCTTTGTTCTTACGCCCGCTTCTCTTGAAATAGCCTTTACTTCTACCGTTCCGTCGTGAATTTCGGGAACTTCTATTTCAAAGAGACGCTTTACAAGTCCGTGATGCTTTCTTGATACCTTGACTGTGGGCTTCTTGTCGGAATTCTTGATTTCCATTACATAGACCTTGACAATCTGTCCTTCTCTTATGGTTTCGCCGGGTATCTGTTCATTTTTAAAGAGGAGAATTTCGTTTCTGTCAACCTGCAAGGTCACAATGCCCGACTGAGCGTCAACCTTGACAGCCTTTGCCGAGATACATTCTCCGACCTTGTCTTCAAATTTTGCAACAAGCTGAGCTCTTTCAAAATCCCTGATGTCGTTTCTCAAAGACTGCTTTGCCGCTCCTGCCGCGCCTCTTCCGAATACTGCGGGGGAAAGCTTTATCGAAACCTTTCCACCAAGCTTTGCTCTCTGATTTATCTTCTTTGCGTCCTCAAGAGAGATTTCGTTGGGCGCTTCGGGGCTTTCAACGACTATCTTGTTGACAGCCATTGAGACCTTGTTCTTTTCTCTGTCAATGTCAACGGTAAAGTCCTCGTCCGAACAGCCCGAGAATTCCTTGTACTGCTTCTTAGCCGCTCTTATGAGTCCCACCTTGATTTTCTCGATAAGAATGTTGCCGTCAATGCCGTTTTCTTTTTCGATACCTGCAAGCGCTTCGTTCAATTTTTCTTTCTTTTCTTTCTGAACTGCCATTTTTAACAATTCCTCCCTGATGTATATTATGTTGTTTATTCTTCAAATAAATCTGCGTCGTCGTTGAGCTTTATATACGCCGTGTCGCTGATTTTAATCTCTCTGCCCGAAACAGTAACGCTGTCCTTGGTGTAATCTTCAAGGATACCCGTTATTTCCTTTTCGCCGTTTTCGGCTCTGATAAGACATACTCTCACTTCGTCCCCTTTAAAACGGGCAAAGTGTTCTTCCTTGCGAAGCTTTCTGCCAAGTCCCGGGGAGCATACCTCAAAAACATAGCTCTGCTCGATAAAATCCTCTTCGTCAAGAATTTTGTTGAACGGGCGCGAAAAAGCCTCACAATCGTCAATGACGATACCCTCGGGCTTGTCGATGAATATTCTTAAATACCACATTGCGCCCTCTTTTTCAAAAACAACATCCCACAAAGAAAGCCCTAAGCTTTCAGCCAGCGGAGCGGCAAGAGCCGTTGCTTTTGCGACGGTTGAACCGCCTGCGGATTTTTTTGCCAAAAAAATACCCCCTATACATAAACGAAAGACCGGAGCGTGCGCCGGTCTTTGGATTTGCCTATTGAACGAAGTCATTATACCATATTATTTTATAAAAAGCAATAGTTTTATGCCCATAACTTCAAAAAAATTTTTTCAAAGGACTTTTTTAAGTCATTTTGGTGTGTATATGTTCAATATTTTGTGGATATTGCACAAATATTTTTCTTTTTCAAGCCAAATTATTGATATTATTTTTTTGATATGGTAATATATAGTGGAATAGATATGCGTAATTTTATGACAAAGGAGGGGTTTTGGTATGGCGAATATGATAGAGATTTCGGGCAAAGCGCAGGGCGAAACCGAAGAACTGAAAGAAAAGGTCTCTTTTCTTGAAGCGCGCGTTGCAGAGCTTATAAAGAACAACTCGGACTATGAAATTTTCACCAACACTATTCAGTCGGGCGTGAGCAAGCATATCCTTGACGATAATCTTACCTGCTACTACGCAAACGATTACTTCTTCTTTATGATAGGTTGCACAAGAGAAGAATTTGTGGGCGAGTTTAAATCGTCCCTTGCTCCGCTTGTGGATTCGGACGATGACGCCGCTTTCAGAAAAGAGCTTCAATATTGCGTTCAGAATAACATAAACAATTTCCATATGAATATCCATATCACGAGAAGGGACGGTTACAACCTCTGCTTTAAGACCTCGGTTTCTATCTTTACAGAAAAGCAGACGGGTACCGTGCATTTCTACTGCATACATACCGACATTACCACAGCGATAATCAACCAGCAGATAGCAAGCAGAAAGATGCATTTTCTTGAAAATGTCTGCGGCTCGATGATGACCGCTCTTGCCATTGTCGATGTCAAAGAGGACGATTTATCGATGCGCGTGCGCTACGCAAACACTGCCGCTATGAATATTTTCGGTATAGATGAAAGCGTTTACAAATCTTCTTCGTTCAATCCCATTACGCTTGTCGAGCCTGACGACTTTGATTATGTCAGGGGCATTATTTCCGATGTTGTCAGAACAAAAAAGCCCGCAAAGTTTGAATCGAGAATAAAATCGGATAACGCTAAGCATAAATGGCTTTATTCGAGCGTGAAGCCTGCGTCGCAGAGCAGGAACGGAAGAATTTCTCTTCTCATTGAATTTGAGAATATCACCGAGCGCCACAGATTAAGGGTAGAAAACGAATATATCCTTGAAAATATGCCGGGCTTTATGGCAAAATTCATTATCAAGGAAAAGGGACCTTTGCTTGTTGACGCTAACAGCAGATTCTATGAATTCTTTGAAACTACCAAAGAGGACTACATAAACAACAATGCTTTTTATATAAGACATTACAACAACGAGATTATGGACAAAGTAAGGGAGCATATGGACGAGCTTCGCAAGGGTATGCCCGTCTCGTTTGAATACCGCACAAGAAAACCGCCCAACGATGAAATCACGTGGTTAAGACTTCAAGCCTCCTGTATGGGCTTTGAGGACGGATACCCCATTTATCTTGCCGTTCAGTATGATGTCTCCGATATGAAAAATCTTGAAAGCAAGATAACAGAGGAAAAAGAGCGTTACCGCATAGCCTATAGGAACTCAAAGACGACTATGTTTGAGTACAATATCTTGACCGACACGCTCTATCACTTCCACAGAGACGACGGCGACAGTGATACTGTTTCTTGCGTTGAAAATTACATAAGCTCGGGCACTCTTGCAAATGACACTCACCCGTCCGACCGTATGCTTTTGCAGAAATTCTTTAAAGGTCAGGCTGAAAGGACAATAAAGATAAGGCGCAACACTGCAAGGTTCGGCTATGACGGATACGAATGGGTTGAGCTGACGGCAACGCCTATGCTGGGCGACGATGAAAAGCCGTTGAAGATTATCGGAAACTTCCGCCCCATAGGAGAGCAGGACAACTCAATCTATGAAAAGATTGAAAAGGTAGTAAAAGAAAATCCCGAAACTCCCTTTGCCGTTATCAGAATGGACATTGACAACTTCAAGATGATAAACGACCTTTACGGCTGGAAGGAAGGCAACAAGGTGCTGTCCTTCATTGCAAGTTCGTTGCGTGATGTCGTTCCCGATGACAGATACCCCGTGGGAAGAATTACCGCCGATATTTTCTGTATCTGTCTTCCTTATGAAAGCGAACAGCAGATAGCTTCGGTGATAAATTCGGTAATATCAGTTATAAGAGAATACCCCATCGACTTTAACATTACCGCTCATTTCGGAGTATATATCACAAGCGACGATACAGTGAATATCCCTGCGACAATAATGTTTGACAGAGCAAATCTTGCTCTTAAAACAGTCAAGAACAAGATTTCATCGGCTTTTGCATTCTTTGACAGCAATTTAAGAGACGCTATCATTGAAGAAAAGCTCATTGAAAAGGAGATGTACTCGGCTCTTGAAAATGGTCAGTTTGTGACATATTATCAGCCGAAGTACAATATCTCAACGGGCACTGTTGTGGGAGCGGAGGCGCTTGTGCGCTGGAAGCACCCCGAAAAGGGTATCGTTCCTCCCAACTCGTTTATTCCGTTGTTTGAAAAGAACGGCTTTATCATCAATGTTGACGAATATATCTGGGAAGATGTATGCCGAAGAATGTCCGAGTGGAAAAAGTCAGGACTTACGCTTATTCCCGTTTCGGTCAATGTTTCAAGGCTCCATGTTTTTGACTCGGGCTTCTGCACAAAGATAAAGTCGCTGGTTGAAAAGTACAATGTCCCCGCAAATATGATTATTCTTGAATTCACCGAAGGTCTTTTCCTTGAAAACGCCGAAGGTATGATAAGAATAATGAACGAGCTCCGTGACTCAGGTTTTCTTATTTCGATGGACGATTTCGGCTCAGGCTTCTCATCGCTGAATATGCTCAAAGATATGCCCCTCAACGAAGTAAAAATCGACAAGGAATTTTTAAACGAAACAACAATGTCGGGCGCTTCAAAGAGCAAGACCGTTGTCGCAGGAACAATTCTTATGGTGAACCAGCTTGATATGAAAATCATTGCAGAGGGTGTTGAAACTCCCGAACAGGCGGAATTTCTTCTCGCCGCAGGCTGCAACACCGCACAAGGTTTCTACTATTCAAAGCCTATTCCCGTCGATGATTTTGAAAAGCTCGTTTTTGGAAAAAAGTTTTAATAGCGTATAAAACAAAACAACCCGAAGCACTGAAAATGTGTTTCGGGTTGTTTTTTCTCAATTTTCAATTTATTCAGTTTCAAGCTCGTGAAGTCTGTATATCTTTTTCGTCATACCTTCTGAAAAAATCGCCTTGAAAAAAGCTTTGTCAAAGCCTTTCAGCTCGTCAACAAGGGCTTTCGGAGTAAATGAGTGCTCAGCTTTATACCTAAGACCTGTCCCCGAGATAAGCTGTTCAATGTTGTCAACGCCATAAAGCTGTGTGACGCCGACTTCGTTTACGGGATTTTTGTATTTTGACGCTTTTGCCGCAAATATGGTGTAAACATCGAGCAGAATATGAACTGTCGGATATTTTTTCTGCAAAACGCAGAACAGCTCTTTCAGTTCGTCGTTTGTAAGATACATACTTATGCCCTCAAGAATAACAATAACCTCAGAACAATCGGGAAGCTTTCTTATATCCTCAGGGTTTCTAGCGTCAACAACAGCCATACTGTATTTTGCCGTTTCTTCAAAATAATTTTTCCGTTGAGCGATAACATCTGAAAAATCAGCGTCAATCCAGTTTGAGTATTCTTCCGTAATTCTTAAAACTCTGCTGTCAAGTCCGCACCCTATATGTAAAACAAGAGCGTTTTTGTTCTTCCGTAGCATCGAATTTGTCCAGTCGTCAAAAACCCTTGCTCTCATAGCCATATAGTATGTCAGCCACTTGGATTTTGCTTTTCCCTTTATCCTGAATTCTTCCTTGCTCCAGATTTCCTCGGCTTTGCTGTCTTTGATGATAATTCCTTTTTTGCTTACCTGCGCTTTGCCGTATAAAGGTATAAACAGAGTTTTGTTCACCTCGTTCATATTTCTTCCCCCTCATAATTTATAGGATTCTTATAACATTATTATTAAAAAAAGCAATATTATTTTGTGGGGACACCCTTTATATGAAAAAACTTAAACTT
>CAMGJS010000007.1 GCA_946056455.1 uncultured Clostridia bacterium
CCGATCTGTTTCAGGTCTTCTGTCACGGAATACCCCCCACGACAGCCTTTTTTCAGCAATATCGTCAAGGTCAAATTCTTGTGTGAGAACTGCATCGCCCTGCCTTTCTGCAACGGAAAGAATTCCGCCCGTTTCGTCCGTAATAAACGAAGAACCATAAAAGCAGAGAGCGGATTTTTGTCCGCCGTTTTCTTTTGACGGCGTAACCTCCTCGGTGCCGTATCTGTTCGCCGCAATTATGGGAACAATATTAGCCGCCGAATGTCCCTGCATCGCTCTTTGCCAGTGGGGCATACTGTCGCTTTCAAGAATAGGCTCCGAGCCTATTGCCGTGGGGTAAAAAAGAAGCTCCGCACCCATTATAGACATAGCTCTTGCGGTTTCGGGGAACCACTGGTCCCAGCATATACCAACGCCTATTCTGCCGAATTTTGTGTCCCACACCTTAAAACCGCTGTTTCCGGGAGTGAAATAAAATTTTTCCTGATAGTAATGGTCGTCGGGGATATGCGTTTTGCGGTATACTCCCAAAACAGAGCCGTCTGCGTCAATAATTGCAACCGAATTGTAAAGCACATTGCCGTCCTTTTCATAAAAGCTTACGGGCAAAACGACAGAAAGCTCCTGTGCAACTTTTTTGAAGTGGATAACAGCGTCGTTTTCCCCGACTGGCTTTGCAAAGGCATAGTATTCATACTGCCGTTCCTGACAAAAATACTGTCTTTCAAAAAGCTCGGGCAAAAGTATAATATTTGCGCCCTTTTCTGCCGCTTTTCTTACAAGCTTTTCAGCGTTTTCTATGTTTTCAACCACATTTCTCGTGCATTGCATCTGAATAGCGGCGACTGTGACTTTTCGCATTTATCTCAACGCTCCTTTCGGTATCTGCTGTGTTATACAATGAATATTCCCTCCGCCGACAATAATATCTCTTGCTTTTATGGGGACAATTTTTCTGTCGGGACAAAGCTTTGTCATAATGTCAACGGCACGCTTGTCGCTTTCTGCGTTTTCTCCGCCGAACTGTGGGAGTATTAATGAATTATTTGAAAAATAAAAGTTGACATAAGATGCCGCAAGCCGTTCTCCGACTTCTCTTGTGTCCTCGCCCTCTTCAAAAACATAACCCTCCATATCGTCCTCGGTGACTAATACGGGATAATCTGGGATAGGTAGCTTTATTATCTCAATTTTTCTGCCCATAGCGTCCGTCTCGCTTGAAAGATAGTCATAGCAAGCCTTTGAAAGCGGATACTGTGGGTCGTTTTCGTCATCTGTCCACGCAAGAACAACCTTTGCGGGAGCGACAAAGGCGCAGACATTGTCAACATGTTCGTTTGTTTCGTCGTTGTAAATTCCGCGAGGGAGCCACAAAACCTTTTTCGCTCCGAGGTAATCGCAGAGCTTTTTTTCAATCTCCGATTTTGAAAGTTCAGGGTTTCTGCCTTTGCTTAAAAGACAGCTTTCCGTTGTCATAACCGTGCCTTCGCCGTCGCTGTGAACAGAGCCTCCCTCAAGCACAAAAGGCGAAGCGTCGTACATATCGCAGTCAATAGCTGAGCAGAACGCTTTTGCAAGCTTGTCGTCCTCCTCATAATCCGCATAAAGACCGTCAAAATCTCCGCCCCAGGCATTGAACTTCCAGTTTACGCCACAAACCTTGTCGCCATTTCTGACAAATGTGGGCGCGGTATCTCTTGCCCAGGCGTCGTTCTGCGGAATTTTAAAGAGCCTTACATTTTCTTCAACCTCAAATAATTCGTGCGCTTTTTTCTCGGTGTTGTCGCTTACGATAAGGCAAACGGTTTCGTCCTTTGCAATAGCTGAGATGATTTCCTTAAAAGCTTCCACGGCAGGTTCTGCGTTATGTGGCCAGGAGCCTTTTCTTTCGGGGAAAATCATAATACAGCCGTCGTGTGCGGAATATTCCGAGGGCATAAAAAAGCCGTCGTTTAAAGGGGTACTGTTTATTATTTTCAAGATAAACGCTCCTTAAAATCGTTGTAGCAAAAACGCTTTATAACTTCACATTCTCCGTTTTCGTGGAGTATCGCAATATCGGGGAGAGGCATTCCGTTGAAGGTGTTGTTCTTCACCATAGAATATATCGCCATATCCTCAAAGCAAAGCTTGTCCCCGACAGAAAGTGCGTTGTCAAAGCTGTATTCGCCGATAACATCTCCCGCAAGACAGGTCTGAGAGCCCAAGCGGTATGAAAATTCTTTCTCGCCCTTTTCGCCCGAAAGATAAAGGGGCGGACGATAGGGCATTTCAAGAACATCGGGCATATGACAAGCGGCAGAGGTATCAAGAATAGCAATTTGCATATCGTTTTCGGTAATGTCGAGAACGCTTGTCACAAGATAGCCTGCGTTTAAAGCGACAGCCTCGCCGGGCTCTAAAAATACTTCGACATTATACTTTTCCTTGATACGCTTAATACATTTCAAAAGCAACGGAATATCATAGTCCGACCTTGTTATGTGGTGCCCTCCGCCGAAGTTTATCCATTCCATATCGTAAAGATATTTTCCGAACTTTTCTTCAACAGCGTCAAGCGTTTTTGCAAGGTCGTCGGAATTCTGCTCGCAAAGGGTGTGAAAATGAAGTCCCGAAACTCCTGTCAAATCAATTTTTTCAAAGGCTTTTTTGGTTATCCCAAGCCTTGACTTCGGTGAGCAGGGGTCGTATATTTCGTGCCCCTCCTGCGTCGAACATTCGGGGTTTATTCTAAGTCCTATCTTTTTTCCTGCTTTAAGAACCTTATCTCTGAACCTTTCAAGCTGACTTCCCGAATTGAAGATGATATGTCCGCAATAGGATATAATCTCGTCAATCTCATCATCGCGATAAGCGGCGGAAAAAACATGGTTTTCACGCCCCATACATTCATATCCGAGCCTTGCCTCATAAAGTCCGCTGCAAGCCGTTCCGCTTATATATTCTTTTATCAATGGGTATACAGAAAATGCCGAAAATGCTTTCTGCGCAAGAAGAATTTTCGCTCCCGACTTCTCCTCGACGCTTTTTAAAATTTTAAGATTTTCTCTAATTCTTTTTTCGTCAATGACATATACGGGAGTTTTTACTCCCAGAAGCTTTTCATAAACCGATTTTTCCATACTATTCAACCGTAACGGGATTTTCATCCACTATCCAGGGCAGACCGTATTTGTTGAGAGCGTCCATAAACGGATCGGGGTCGAATTCCTCAACATTGAATACGCCCGCTTTGTTCCAGGTTCCGCTTGCAACCATAGCTGTTCCTATCATAGCGGGAACTCCCGTTGTATAAGATACCGCCTGCGCGCCCGTTTCCTTGTAACATTCCTGATGGTCGCAGATGTTGTAGATGTATATCGTCTTTTCCTTGCCGTCCTTAATTCCCGTGAAGATACAGCCGATATTCGTCTTGCCGACAGTGCGGGGACCTAAGGAAGCAGGGTCGGGCAGAAGTGCTTTCAAAAATTTTATCGGAACGATTTCGTGTCCTTCAAATTCAACGGGAGTTGTGCCGAGCATTCCCACATTCTGCAAGCAGTTCATATGCATAAGATAGCTTTGTCCGAAGGTCATAAAGAATCTTATTCTCTTAACATTCGGAATGTTTTTTGCAAGCGACTCTATCTCCTCGTGGTGAAGAAGATACATATCCTTCATTCCCACTCCGTCAAAGTTGTATTCGCGCTTTATTTCCATAGGCTTTGTTTCAACCCATTTGCCGTCTTCCCAGTAAGAGCCGTTTGCAGAAACTTCTCTGAGGTTAATTTCGGGGTTGAAGTTTGTTGCAAAGGGGTATCCGTGGTCACCGCCGTTGCAGTCAAGAATGTCGATGTAGTGGATCTCATCAAAATAATGTTTCAGGGCATAAGCTGTGAAAACGCTTGTAACGCCGGGGTCAAAGCCTGTTCCTAAAAGTGCTGTCAGACCTTTTTCCTTGAACTTGTCCATATAAGCCCACTGCCACGAGTAGTCAAAGTATGCGGTAAAGCCTTTTTCCTTGCATCTCTTTTCGTATATTGCTCTCCACTCGGGGTCGTCTGTGTCCTCCGCCTCGTAGTTTGCAGTGTCAACATAGTTAGCTCCACATTCAAGACAAGCATCCATAATGGTAAGGTCCTGATAGGGAAGAGCAACATTGAGAACTGTGTGAGGCTTGTATTCTTTCATAAGTGCAACAAGCGAGTCAAAGCTGTCCGCGTCAACAGTAGCGGTAGTAAGCTTTGCCGATGTTTTTGATTTGAGCTTTTCAGCAAGAGCGTCGCACTTTGACTTTGTTCTGCTTGCAATGCAGATTTCTGTAAAAATAGGGTTCTGACAACATTTGTGAATAGCTACTGTTGCAACTCCTCCGCAACCGATAACAAGTAATTTCATAATTCTATCTCCTTTATTTTAATTCTTGCCCTCTTCTTCGAGAAGAAGGTCCTCAACATATTTCGGCAACATAAACGCTCCTCTGTGAAGGTGCGCCGAATAATACCAGGTTTTAAGACCTCTCTTGTTCCAGCGTTCAGGGTCGAAGTCTTTCAGCGGATGATATTTTTTTGAAGCAAAGCCAAAGAGCCAGTATCCCGACGGGCAGGTAGGAATGTGCGCCTGATAAACTCTGCTTATGGGGAAACTCTTGAAAGCCTTGCGGTGCATTGTACGACAGCTTTCTTCGTCAACATCAAAGAACGGACTTCCGTGCTGATAAACCATTATGCCGTCCTCTTTGAGTGCTTTATAGCAACTGCCGTAAAATTCTTTTGTGAAAAGTCCCGCCGTGTAGCCCAAGGGGTCTGTGGAGTCGTTTATTATAAGGTCGTATTCGTCCTGCTTTCCGCGAAGAAAACGCAAGCCGTCCCTGTAATAAATCTTCACTCTTTCGTCGTCAAGTCCCCTTGCGTTATCGGGGAAAAACTCACGGCAGACCTTGACAAAAAGCTCGTCGGGCTCGACAACATCTATTTCTTCTATCTCGTCATAGTATGAAAGCTCTCTTGCAACTCCTCCGTCGCCTCCGCCTATAACAAGAACCTTTTTCACCGAGGGGTGAACCGCCATCGGAACATGGACAATCATCTCATCATAGGTGAACTCGTCCTTTTCAGAGAAGATAACGCTTCCGTCAGAGGTGAGAAATCTGCCGAACTCGACAGAATCAAAAACATCTATGCGCTGAAAATCGCTTGTTCCGCTGAAAAGCTGTTTTTCAACCCTTATTGACATTTTTACATTATTTGTGTGCATTTCGGAAAACCAGAAGTCCAAAGCGTTAATCCTCCTTTAAAACATTGAGCGTGTGAAGTTCGCAATCCTCGGGGCCCTGAATGGAACAGCCCTTGTCTTTTGCAAAAAGCATATAGTCGATAATATCAGATGTGACCATTTCACCGGGGGCGAGAATGGGTATTCCCGGCGGATAGCACATTACGAACTCTCCGCATATCTTTCCTGCCGTTTCTTTTATCGGCAAACGCTTTTTCTCTGAATAGAAAGCCTTCTGCGGAGTAGCCGCAACCTGCGGAGCGATGTATTCGGCGTTGTGAATGTGCGTTACTTCCTTTGAATAGAGCCTTTTTATATCTTCAAGCGCACCGACAAGCCTTTCAATATCCTGAATTCTGTCGCCTATGGAAATATATGCAAGGATGTTGCCTATATCGCCGAACTCAATCTGAATGTCGTATTCGTCACGCAAAAGGTCGTAAATTTCAATTCCCGTAAGACCT
The DNA here is from genome assembly GCA_946056455.1 of uncultured Clostridia bacterium. GTDB lineage: Bacteria > Bacillota > Clostridia > Oscillospirales > Ruminococcaceae > RGIG4131. Next base: position 5,718 of record CAMGJS010000007.1, read on the forward strand.
ATATCTCTTGTATAAACAGAAAGCTTTGTGACATCGTAGTCATAGACGGTACTGCCGTTTACAAGGTCTTTTCCGTATGCGTAATATCCGCCTATTGAATTTATCTCGTCACGGGCGTATTCTGCAAGGGACGCTACCTTTTCAAAGGATTCTCTTCCTCTTAAAGCAAGATTTCTGCGTGAAATGTCAAGGCTTGACAGAAGAAGATAGGACGCGCTCGTTGTCTGCGTAAGGTTTATTATCTGCTCCACATATCTTATGTTTATCCCCTTGTTGACAAGGAGCATTGAACTCTGCGTAAGACTTCCGCCCGACTTGTGCATAGAAACTGCCGCCATATCCGCGCCTGCCTCCATTGCGGACATAGGCAGTCTTTCGTGGAAGTAAAGGTGCGTTCCGTGAGCCTCGTCCACAAGCACCTGCATTCCGTGGTTGTGCGCAAGCTCGACTATTGATTTTATATCCGAGCATATTCCGTAATAGGTGGGGTTGTTGACAAAAACGGCAACGGCGTCGGGGTTCTGCTCTATTGCCTCTTTTACTCTTTCAATGCTCATTCCGAGGGCAATGCCTATTCTCTCGTCAACATCGGGGTTGACATATACAGGCTCCGCTCCGCATAAAACAAGCGCATTGAGAACACTTTTGTGGACATTTCGTGGAAGAATTATCTTATCCTTTGCTTTACAGGCGGTGAGTATCATCGTCTGCACCGAAGAGGTTGTTCCGCCGACCATAAAGAAAGCGTGAGCCGCGCCGAAAGCGTCCGCCGCAAGCTGTTCCGCCTGATAAATTACAGAAACAGGGTGACAAAGATTGTCAAGAGGTTTCATCGAGTTGACATCAATGCCTACGCACTGTTCACCGAGAAGCTTCACAAGCTCAGGGTTTCCTCGCCCTCTTTTATGCCCCGGAACATCAAAGGGGACAATTCTTTGCCTGCGAAGTCTTTCAAGCGCCTCATAAACGGGGGCTGATTTCTGATTTTCAATATTCATTCTGCATCTTTCCAATCGAAAAAAATAAAAAGCAGTAACGCTTTCAAAGCGCCCTGCTCTTGTCAATACGCAAATAATCGCCCGAATGGGCTTATATTTTTCTGTCGGACACTTCTGCCGATTATACCTTATTGACCGTTTCACAAGTGACTTTGATTTTATCCTACAACTTATAAAATTTGGGCTTTTAACCCCATCAATAATGCGGCAAAAACACCGCCTCGGCATCTGACCCGCCTGTCCGTATGGGCTTTTCTTTCACCTTGCGGCAAAAGACGGTCGCGTCGCCTTTTTTAAGGCAACAAGCAAATATTATCACATTACAAATAAAATGTCAATAGATAATTTATTTTGTCGGATAATTTTGTGATTTTTTTACTTTGAAATTACAGTGAAATTGTGCTATACTCTTTTTAGTTTGTAGAAAAGAGAGATGAAAAAATGTTTGGCTTGGGGACAATTCTGAATGTTGCGCTGATAATTGCGGGCGGAATTTGCGGAATGTTATTCGGCAAAAAGATAAAAGAGGGAATAAGAGAGACCTTAACAACAGTATGCGCCGTTTCGGTAATAATAATCGGAATAGGCGGAGCTGTTGAAAAAATGCTTGTGTATGAGAACGGAAAATTCTCGACAACGGGCGGAGTAAAGCTGATACTTTGCCTTGCGATAGGCGGAATTATCGGAGAACTTATCGGTATTCACAGCGGAGTGATAAAATTCGGAGAATGGCTTAAAAAGAAAAGCGGTTCATCGGGAGATAATTCGTTTGTATCCGCCTTTGTTTCTGCTTCCTGCACTGTCTGCATAGGCGCTATGGCGGTTGTGGGTTCTATCGAGGACGGCATTTCGGGCGACTATACCATTCTTCTCACAAAAGGAATACTTGACGCAATAATTATCTGCATAATGTCCGCTTCGGTGGGAAAAGGCGCGGTTTTCTCGGCTATTCCCGTTCTGCTTCTGCAAGGCTCCGTTACCGTTGCGGCGCGTTTTGCCGGCGGCTTTATGACAGAGCCTGCCCTTGACAACCTTTCTTTTGTAGGCTCGGTTATGATTTTCTGCGTGGGACTTAATCTTATGAGAAAAGAGCAGATAAGGGTAGCAAATCTTCTGCCTGCGGTAGTCATCGCCGCCGCGTGGGGATTTATCTCGCCGTAGGACTTTACTTTTCTGCGCGGTTGAGGTATAATCAGTGTATATTTTTAGGGGAGGTATTCAAAATGCCGTTTATTAGCGTTAAAACAAATGTTGAAATTTCAGAAGAAAAGGCAAAGGCAATAAAAACCCATTTGGGACTTGCAATCACCGCAATTCCCGGCAAGTCGGAGGGTTGGCTGATGACTGATATTGAGGGCGGACGCAAGCTGTTCTTCAAAGGAACGGAAGAGCCTGCCGCTATGGTTGAAGTGAGCCTTTACGGAAAAGCCTCAAACAACGCTCTCAATGTGCTGACGGGCAATATTACGGGCATAATGCTTGAACATCTGGGAATATCTACCGACAGAGTGTATGTCAGCTATATGTGCACGGAGGACTGGGGCTGGAACGGTTCAAACTTTTAGAATTTATCATTTTTTTATTCCGACTGCCGTATCAATATGATACGGCGGTTTGTTTTTTCTCAAATTTTTCTCTTATTTTTCTCTTTTTACTTGTTTTTTTGCATAAAAAGTGGTATAATTTTAAAAATATGTAAATAAATCAGATTTATTGTCGTTTTTTTGCCTTTAAGCTTGTTTTGCGAAGGAGAATTATATGAAAACCGTGGATATTATGAAAAATAAAAGAGCAACGGCAAAGTCCACCTGGCTTGTCTATATGCTTTGCACCATGATGATGGTTCTTATGGTGCGTTTCAACAAGTGGGACGCATGGATTTCCGTCATGCTCGGATTACATACCTTACTTCTTACGATAATGACCTTTCACAAAAAAATATCGGTGGAATTTCAGTCCGTTTTCCTTATGATATTTTCATACTGGAATGTTTTTGTCTGCGGACTTATGGAGCATGACATATATCCGTCAATAGCTGTTCTTATCGGAGTATCTATACTCATTTCCGTATACCGCAACGAAAAACTGATGGTAGGATACATAGCCCTTATTATTACGGGACTTCTGTTCCATATTTTCGTTCTTGAAGATATTCCCTTGGAAACCTCGTTGCATATAATAGAATTAGTCGCAAGGTCTACTGTCCTTTTTGCGTCGCAGGTATTTCTCATAATTTTTATAAGGAATATGAACAAGAACGAAGAAGAAATGCTTGAAAGTATTGAGAACGCCCAGAGAGCCGAGCAGTACAAATCCGACTTTCTTGCAAATATGAGCCACGAGATACGCACCCCTATGAACGCTATTGTCGGAATGTGCGAGCTTATCCTGAGAGAAAACAACCTCAGCGAAAGTGTGCGTGAAAACTGCTTCAACATTCAGACATCGGGCAGAAGTCTGCTCGCTATTATAAACGACATTCTCGACTTTTCAAAGATAGATTCGGGCAAAATGGAAATAAATGAGGACGAATTCAACATAGCGTCAACCATAAACGATGTCATAAATATGTCCGAGGCGAGAAGAGGCAACAAAAATATTGAAATCTTTGTCAAAGCGGACCCTGATATTCCGCGTGGACTCATAGGCGATGAACTGCGCATAAGACAGGTCATCATAAATCTTATGACGAATGCGATAAAGTTCACCGAAAAGGGCAGTGTTACCCTCGCCGTTTCACACACAAAGCAGGAATACGGCGTTAACATTTTTGTATCGGTAAAGGATACGGGCATAGGTATCACCGAGGAAAATATCGAAAGACTCTTTACAAGCTTCAGACAGGTTGACACAAAGAAGAACCGTTCTGTTGAGGGAACGGGGCTCGGTCTTGCTATTTCAAAAAGACTTATTCAGAAAATGGGAGGATTTATCAGCGTTTCGAGCGAATACGGGGCAGGCTCGGAATTTAAATTCACTGTTCCGTTGAAAGTCAAGGACGAAAAGCCCTTTGTTACAATAAGCGAGCCCGATAAAATACACGCAGTCGGTTGCTTTGCCGAGGATGAATACCGCAGAATGTTTGACGAAACCGCCGAACAGCTCCGCATAGACGGTCATTCCGTTTTAAGCCGTAGCGAGCTTTCTGACATAGTAATAAGAAGCGTAACGCATTATTTTGTCAGCAAAGAAGAATATATGCAGAACGAGGAATTCTATCTTTCCGTTCTTGATAAGTCGAGGGTTTTTGTTGTTCAGGACAGAGTTGACGCAATAAACCTGCCAGACAAGGTAAAATGCGTTTACAAGCCGTTCTATACAATATCCGTAGCGTCGGCGATAAACGGCGAAAGTATCGTGCTTAACCTTAACGAAAGACGGGGAGCCGATATACGCTTTACCGCCCCCAAGGCGAGAATTCTCATCGTTGACGACAACGCTATCAACCTTAAAGTTGCGGCGGGACTTATGCGCCCCTATAATATGCAGATTTTAACGGCTGAAAGCGGTCCTGCGGCGATAAAGATGCTTCGCTCAAAGGATGTCGACCTTGTGTTTATGGACCATATGATGCCCGTGATGGACGGCGTTGAGGCAACGGGAATTATCCGCGCGACAGAGGGCGAGTATTACAAGAACCTCCCCATTATCGCACTCACTGCAAACGCAGTCAACGGAGCGAGAGAGATGTTTATGCAGTCGGGCTTCAATGATTTTCTTGCAAAGCCCATTGAGCTTTCAGCTCTTGACAGGATACTCCGCAACTATCTGCCAAAGGAATATATGCAGATGCCGACAAATAAGGAATACGGCGGACCTGAGCGAAGAAAGCAGGAAAAGCCTGCGCAGTCGCTTGCGTTGTTTGATACCGACAAGGGACTTTCATACACGGGCGGAGATATGGATGTTTACCGTGAGATACTCGACCTTTATGTCAAGAAGGGCGCGGAAAAGAAAGAACATATTGCAGAGCTTTTTGAACAGAAGGACTGGAAGAACTATGTCATAGAAGTCCACGCGTTGAAGAGCACCTCGATGAGCATAGGCGCAGTAAAGCTTTCCGAGCTTGCAAAGGAGCTTGAGCTTGCGGGCAAGGCTGGAACATACGCAAAAATTGAAAAGAACAACGGCTCTCTTTTAAAGCTTTATGATGAAACAATGGCGACAGCACGCGAATATCTTGGAGACTTTGGAAAGAAAAATGAAGAACCCGTTGACGAGAATACAGAGCTTGTCGAAATAACGGCAGAAAAGTTAAAAGAGCTTACCGAAAAGGCAAAGAGCGCTTGTGAAAGCTTTGACGGCGACGCTGTTGCAGAAATCGCAAAGGAAGCTTACGGATATTCTTATAACGGAAATCCTCTCCGTGAGCATTTTGCAAAGGCGGCAGATTTTGCCGAGGACTTTGAATACGAATCCGCATTAGCAGAAATATCGGCGGCAGAAAGTCTGATTTAACCTAAACGAAAGGGAACGGTGATTTAGAATGAAAAAAATCGGAATTACCACCGACTGCGTGTGCGACCTGCCCGATGAATTTCTTAAACTTAATGATGTCGGTATAACGAGATTTTATGTTTATACCTCGACGGGCAGATTTATGGACGGACACGAGATAACATCGGACAATATAATAGAATATCTTGAAGAAACGGGTGAAAAAGCAATAACAAGCGCACCCGACCCGAGAGAGTACAAGGAATTTTTTGAAAAATACCTTAAAAAGTATGACGAAATAATACATATCCCCATAAGCAAAAAGCTTGACTCGTCCTGCATAAATGTCTTTGAGTCTTTAAATATTATGGGGAAAAATTCGGACAAGGTGCATATTGTCGATTCTGAAAGCCTTTCTACAGGAATGGGACATTTAGTGGTAAAGGCGGTAGAAATGCGCGACGCGGGAAAGTCCGCCGAGGACATAGTCAAGGCTCTTGAAGAAATGAAACCGAAGGTTTCAACCACATTTATAACCGTAAGCCTTGACAACCTTTATCATAACGGAAGAATTCCCAAATCAGCAAAGAATTTCTGCTCGGCTCTCTCGTTGCACCCTATTCTTACGATGAAAAACGGTCTTATCACCTTAAAGGGCGTTGAAATAGGAAATTACGATAAGGCTGTTATGAACTATCTAAAAAAGGAACTCAAACATCCAAATAAAATCAATAAAAAGCGTGCCTTTATAACCTATGCCGGTTGCTCAATCAAAAAAATCAACGAAGTCAAGGCTGAGGTACAGCGCCTTTGCGATTTTGAAGAGGTTATCGTCACAAAGGCGTCCGCTACCGTTTCGGGCAACTGCGGACCGCACACCGTAGGACTCATATTCGTTTACAACTAAAAGCTGAAAGGGATTTTATATTATGAAAACGATACTCGTTGTCGACGACAATAAGCTTAATCTTGCGACCGCAAAAAATGTCCTTTCAGGAACATACAAGGTAGTGCCCGTTATGAAAGGCTCTCAGGCGCTTACATATCTTGAAAACGGCGAATGCGACATTATCCTGCTTGACATAAATATGCCCGAGATGGACGGTTTTGAGGTGCTTGAAAAAATCCGTCAGTCAGAAAAAAGCAAGAATATCCCCGTTATATTTCTTACTGCGGATAATGACACCGTAACCGAAACACGCTGTTTTAAAGCGGGTGCTATTGACTTTATCGCAAAGCCGTTTGTCCCCGAGGTTATGCTTTCAAGAATAGGCAGAGTTTTAGAGCTTGAAGAGCTTCGTCTGAGCCTTGCCGACAGACTTGAACAGAAAACCAAAGAGGTATCGGATATAAAGAGCAAGTCAAGACAGGACGCTCTGACGGGGCTCTGGAACAGAGCGCACACCGAGGAAACTGTCGATAATCTTATAAAAGAGGGCGCAAAGGGCGCGCTTCTTATGATAGATATGGACAATTTCAAGGCGATAAACGATAACTACGGTCACATTGCAGGCGACAAGGTGCTTAAAATGTTTGCCGATACATTGAGGCAGTATTCTACGGACAATGATGTTCTCTGCCGAATAGGCGGAGATGAATTTGTAGTATTTCTAAATGGAATGACTTCCAAAAGCGAGATAGGCAATCGTGCAACGGATATTATATCAGACCTTTGCAAAAAAATTGACGAATGTAAGTTTGATACAAACTCATCTGTATCAATAGGTATTGCACAGACGCCTGACGACGGAACGGAATTTTCAAAGCTTTATAATTCAGCGGACAAAGCGCTGTATTATGTCAAGCAGAACGGTAAGAATTCATTCCACTTTTTCAGCGACAAGCTTGACGCCGACAAGGCAAGGGCGGAAAAAATGGTAGACCTTGTGTACCTTAAAGAGTGTATGAGTCGTATCGACAACGGCAGGGGAGCTTATCTTGTCGATTATGAAAGCTTTCACCATGTCTATAACTTTATCAGAAGATTTATCGAACGCGGAAAGAATAATGTCCAGACGATACTTTTTACTGTATCTGATGTTGACGAGAATAATCCCGTTGATATTGAAATGGTGATAGACCTGCTTGAAAAGGCTATCTACACTTCTCTGCGCCGTTCAGATGTCTCAACAAGATATTCAAACCGACAGCTTATAGTCATTCTTATGGACGCAGGCGAAGAAAACAGCAGTATCATCGCACAGCGTATAATTGCGTCATTCAACAGACTTTATACGGGCGAAAATGTAGAGATTAAGTACGGTATTGCAGGAATGGACAGCACCGACCTTATCGGAAAAAAAGCCCTCGCAGAATAGCTATTCCGCGAGAGCCTCACAAATAAGCGATTTTAAATCGTCCATAGTTTCTATCGTGCCGCAGCGGTTTCTGAACGCTGCGGCATTTTTCATTCCTTTCATATACCACGCCGCATGCTTTCTTGCTTCCGCCATTCCTCTGCGTTCACCCTTGTCGGCGACAATCATTTCTGCGTGACGGATAAGAATGTCCATTTTTTTACGGGCAGTAGGCTCGGGCGGAACTTCTCCGCTTTCAAGATAGCTTTTTATCTGAGAAAATATCCAGGGCTTCCCGTATGTTCCCCTGCCCAGCATCACAAGGTCGCACCCCGTTTCGTCGTACATTTTCTTTGCGTCCTCGGCTGAAACTATATCTCCGTTGCCTATTACTGTAATATTTACCGCATTTTTTACTCTGCGTATAATTTCCCAATCCGCCTTGCCGCTGTAAAGCTGAGTTTTCGTTCTTGCGTGGACAGCAACCGCCGCCGCACCGCTTTCTTCTGCGATTTTTGCCATTTCTACAGCGTTTATGCTGTCAAAGTCCCACCCTGAGCGTATTTTGACAGTCACGGGGCATTTTGCCGCAAGCGCCGTAGCTTCAATGATTTTCGCCGCAAGCTTTGGAGATTTCATCAAAGCCGAGCCGCTACCGTTTCCTGCGACCTTTGGAACGGGGCAACCCATATTGATATCAATAATACTTGGAGTATATTTCTCTATTTTCTCTACTGCAAGTTTAAAATAAAGAGGGTCATCGCCGAAAAGCTGGATTGCCATAGGTCGCTCCTCGTCGCTGATGTGACAAAGCTCGTCGGTTTTGTTGTCGGAATAATAAAGTCCCTTGACAGAAACCATCTCGCTGACAACATAAACCGCTCCGAACTGCTTGCATATCGTGCGGTATGCCTTGTCCGCAACGGACGCCATAGGTGCGAGTGCGGCTGTTTTTTCTATTTCAACATTGCCGATTTTGACGGTCTGCATAAAAAATCGTCCTTTCAAAGATACTTTGTATATTGTAACACAAAATATTAAAAAAGCATAGCATTTTTTATCAGAATGTGGTACAATTTAATAATAGCACTTTTCGGGGAGGTATTAAAATGAAACTTCTTGCCATTGACGGAAACAGCATAGCAAACCGTGCTTTTTACGGAATAAAGGCTCTTGCCAACAAAAAAGGCGAGTTCACCAACGCTGTTTACGGCTTTATGAACATATACCTTAAAACGATAAACGACATTTCACCCGATAAAACTGTCGTAGCTTTCGACCTTCACGCGCCCACATTCCGACACAAAGCGGTTGCAAGCTACAAGGCGAACAGACACGGTATGCCCGAAGAGCTTCGCTCCCAGATGCCGAGGATAAAGGAACTTCTTACCGCGATGGGCATTGAGATATTAGAGGCGGAAGGCTTTGAGGCTGACGATATTTTAGGCACTCTTGCAAAAAAATGCGATGAAAACGGCGATGAGTGCGTTATTCTTACGGGGGACAGGGACAGCTTACAGCTTATCACCGATAATGTCACCGTTTTGCTTGCAAAGACAAAAGAAACGGTAGTTTTCACTCCGCAGAAGTTTGAAGAGGTGTACGGGCTTAAACCTTTACAGCTTATTGACCTCAAAGCGCTTATGGGGGACAGCTCCGACAACATAGCGGGAGTAAAGGGAATAGGCGAAAAGACCGCTCTTGAACTGATAAAGAAATACGGCAGTATAGAAAAGCTCTATGACACGATTGACACGGCGGAGCTTAAACCTGCCGCAAGACAAAAGCTCACGGACGGCAAAGAGAGCGCCTTTGAGAGCAAGTGGCTTGCAACTATTGTGGACAACGCTCCGATACCCGATATAAACAGTATGGGCAAAGAGCCCGACAATGCAAAGGTCCGTGAAATTCTTGCCGACCTTGAAATGTTCTCGCTCTCCGATAAGCTCACTTCATCAGAGGGAGCAAAAAGCGAAACCGAAAGAAAAATTGATACACCCGAATTCAAAAAGGTTCCCTTTGAAACGATAGATTTTACAAATAGTATAGAATATAGCTTTATTTACAAAGAGGATATAAAGGTGCGTTTTGGCGACACCATCTCCGAAACCTCATCGGAAGATGAAATTCTTAGATTTTTGACAAGTGATACAAAGAAAATCACCTGCTCGGCAAAGTCGGCATACAGATTTTGTCTTGCTCACGGAAAAAGGTGTAAAGGCATTGACTTTGACACCGAAATTGCCGCGTATCTTTTAAGTTCTGCACCCACAGAGGCTTCGGTCAAGCGTT
>CAMGJS010000008.1 GCA_946056455.1 uncultured Clostridia bacterium
GCACCCCTCCCGTCAGATACCTACCCTGTGTAGTCCCTTGTAAACTGTACTTTGCTTCATTAAAAATCTCCCCTATAAAAACGCCCGAATAGTATATTTACATTGATTTTATCACATAAATCTACGAATGTAAAGAATACCAACAAGAACGATAATGAAAATATTCAAGGGTACCAAGTAAAAACCCGATACCCTTTGTTTTATCCGCTGTAATTTGTGTACCACGCCATCTGGTAGTATTCTTCGTCATAATAATTGAAGTCGCAAAGATAATACTCCTTGCCCGATGATGATCTGAAATAATAGAATGTCACTTCGTCGCTCATACTCTGGGGATAATCTGTTCCGAGAACACTGACCACTCTGTCAAGCTTTGCGCCCGTGTCAGCAAATGTACCCTTTTCTGTTCTGATAAAAACCGCATTTTCGTCCGTCTGCATACGAGCCATTTCCGTGTAATACATAACAAGTTCATCTTCGGGAGTGAGCCATTTCATATCAGGCAGAACAACACTTCCGTAGTGTTCGTTGTCCCAATGCTTTTCATATTCGTTTCCGCCAGTATATATCATCATTCCGTCAAGTCGGGATTGCAGGTTTTCCTCCTGAATAACCCTTGCACATTCAAGAGAAACCTTTTCGGCAGTTTTTGCGTCGGGAGCGAATATGTAAAAGCTTCCGTCAAGCTCATAATACGAGTCGTATTTTGCACATATCTCGTCAAGCTCGGTTTTTTTGTTTTCAAGGACCTTTTTTCTGAGCGCATCATCGAATGTGTCGCTGTCCGATGGCAGACTTCCGAATGAGGCTCCGTCAATGACAATGTCGTTCATATAACTGCTGACTTCATAATCAAAGTCCTGCAACTTGTCGTGAAGAACAACGAGAGTTTTCTCATCTGTTTCGCTCTTTGAAACTATCGTGCAGGCGCCGTGTTCTCGCTTTGCCTGTGAATATAATGAGTTTACACTTCTCACCTTTCCGCAACCAGAAAGAGCTACCGCTGTTATAACAATCAGAGACAGAATAACCGCTTTGCAAAAGCTATGTCTTTTCATACGGCACCTCGCAAACTTTGGATTAATCATATCTTTCGTCAATTACACGAACAGTTTTCTTTGTGCTTCTAGGCAAAAGTCCTATCTCAACCACCTTTACAATGGGCGTAAAGCCTATTCTGCTCTTTACCTTTTCCGCTATGCGTCTGCTGAGGTCGTCAAAGTCAACGGAGCCCGTTGTTTCAACATAAATACGCATTGTGTCCTTTCCGTCAAGGTGAGAAATGCGTATCTGATATTCGCTTGAAATTTCGGGGAATGTTCCGAGAACTTCTTCAATCTGGCTCGGGAATACATTTACTCCCTTGATTTTCATCATATCGTCTGTTCTGCCCATAATTGTGTCAATTCTCGGGAACTTACTGCCACACTTACAATCCCCTGGGATTATTCTTGAAAGGTCGTGGGTTCTGTATCTGATAAGGGGCGCGCCCTCTTTAACAAGGGTGGTGATTACTATTTCTCCCGTTTCTCCGTCGGGCAGATTTTTTCCTGTCACGGGGTCTATTATCTCTATGTAGATATAATCGTCCCAGTAATGCATACCGCAGTTTTCCTTACAGCTTATGCCTATTCCCGGGCCGTAAATTTCTGTCAAGCCGTAAATGTCATAAAGCTCAATGCCAAGCTTTGAGGAAATATTTTCTCTCATCTTGTCGCTCCATCGTTCAGAGCCTATTACGCCTTTTTTAAGACAGATTTTATCCTTTATACCACGCTTTTCGATTTCCTCTGCAAGCAGAAGTGAATATGACGAGGTTGAACAAAGCACTGTGCTTTTCATATCCATCATCATCTGGAGTTGCTTGTCGGTGTTTCCGGGGCCCATAGGAATAACCATAGCGCCAAGCTTTTCCGCGCCGTTCTGAAAGCCTATGCCTGCTGTCCACAAGCCGTATCCGGGAGTAACCTGAATTCTGTCCATAGGGGTAATTCCTGCCATTTCATAGCACCGCTTGAACTGAATTGCCCAGTCGTCAACATCCTTTGCGGTATACGGAATGATAACGGGCGTTCCCGTTGTACCCGATGAAGAATGAATACGGACAATTTTATCCTCGGGAGCGGTCATAAGTCCCAATGGATAAGCGTCACGCAGGTCTTTTTTCTCTGAAAACGGGAGCTTTTCAAAATCCTCGGCTGAATTTAAAGAAGTTACTCCTGCCTCTTTAAGCTTTTTGCCGTAAAAGTTATCAGCCTTTAAAAGTGCGTCGATACGACTGTTTACAAGTTTAAGTTGCGTTTCGGAAATTCTCATAGCAATGAATTCCTTTCATATATTTTTTTAAAAAAGCTTTTCAGCCTCGTCAAGAGCCTTGCAGTTAAGCTCATAGAACTTAGGGTTGACGGTTTTTTGTACGGTTTCTTTTATTTCGTCAAGTGTGAAGGGCAGACAACCGCTTTTTATCGCAGCGCCGAGCATAACCATATTGAGCACCTTGGGCGAGCCTATCTTTCGGCACACTTCGTCTCCGTCAAGAACGAAAATATTTTTTACATTTGCTTTTAAGTAATCTATCATTTCTCCGCCGTTGTATGTTCCTCCGTTAAGCGCCGCCGTGACGGGCATAATCGGGTGAGAATTTACAATAACTGTTCCGTCTGCTTTAAGATATGGTAACATACGGACAGCCTCGGCAGGTTCAAAGCCGATTATTAAATCCGCCGTACCCTCTGAAAACATCGGGCAGTAAAGATTTTCGCCCGTTTTAAGAAAGCTGAAAACGCTTCCGCCCTTCTGCGCCATTCCGATAGTTTCTGCGCTCATAACGGGAATATTTTTAGCCATCGAAGCGGCGGCAATAAGCTTTGAAGTGAGGACAATTCCCTGACCGCCCACTCCGCAGAGAAGTATATTCTTATTCATCGCGCTCACCTCCCATAATTGCCTTTGTGGGACAAACCTGCTTGCACAGACCGCAACCCGTACAGAGTGATTGCTCTATGCATACCTTTCCCTCTTCAAGAACTATTCCCGGGCAACCCAGCGAGTTTATACACTTTTTGCACTGAACGCACTTGTTTTCGTCAACGATTACAGGCGTAGACGGCTTGATAAGCACAGCGCAGGGCGAGCGGAATATAATAGCCTTTACTCCCTTTTCTGAAGAAACGCGCTTTACGCAGTCAACAGCCTTTGAAAGCTCCAAAGGATTTACGGTTTCAACCGTTTTCACTCCGATACCGTGAAGAACAGCTTCAATATCCACCTTTTCAACTATTTCGCCCATCATTGTTCTTCCCGTTCCCGGGTGAGGCTGATGACCTGTCATTGCAGTAGTTGAGTTATCAAGAACAATAAGCGTCATATCCGCCTGATTATATACTGCGTTTACAACCCCCGTTATAGCCGAAGCAAAGAATGTCGAATCCCCCACAAAGGCAAAGCAGGTTGTGTCGGGCTCTATCTTTCCGATACCCTGCGTTATATTCACGCCTGCTCCCATACAAAGACAGGTATCAACCATATCAAGAGGCATTGCGTTCCCGAGGGTGTAACAGCCTATATCTCCGCAAAAAGCGGTCTTTTTGCCTTTCATAGCTTCCTTTACCGCAAAGAAGGACGCTCTGTGAGGACAACCTGCGCACAAAACGGGCGGACGGACGGGGAGCTGTGGCGGAGTGGCTCTTTCAACGGATTTTGTCGGCACAAGACCTGAAAATGCCGAAAGATTTTCAGAAACGCTCTTACAGCTGTTTTCGCCCGCAGGTTTCACATCGTGGGTGAGTTTTCCTCTTATTTTAACCGAAAGACCGTACTTTCCGCAGATATATGTAAGCTCTTTTTCGATAACGGGGTCAAGCTCTTCTATGCAAAGCACCTCGTCAAGTCCGCTTAAAAACTCTACTGCCAGCTTTTCGGGGAACGGAAAAGGCGTTGCGACCTTCATTATTCTCGGAGCGTTCTGTCCCGAAAGAGCCTCCATAACATACGAATAGCTTATGCCGTGAGTAGCAATTCCCTTTTTGCAGGAATTATCCGTTGCGGGAATAATTATATTCTTGTCATATTGTGAAAATACATCGGAGAGTTCCTCATTGCGCTGTTCGATTTTTATATGATTATTATAAGAAAGCCTCGGGAAGATTACCCACTTTGACGAATCCTTGATAAAGCCCTCGGGGGTGTTGACAAGGTATTCCTCAATGTCCTTGACATTTATCGAGGCATAGCCGTGACATACTCTTGTTGTGGGGCGGAAGAGTACGGGAGTATGATATTTTTCGGAATACTCAAATGCGTCCCCTATCATATCATAAGCTTCCTGAACGCTTGACGGGTCAAAGCAAGGGAGCTTTGAAAACGCCGCAAAATGACGGGTATCCTGCTCTGTCTGGGAAGAAATAGGCCCGGGGTCGTCAGCGACCATTATTACCATACCGCCCTTTACGCCCACATAAGCAAGGCTCATAAGCGGGTCTGACGCTACATTTAGTCCGACTTGTTTCATCGTGACCATCGTTCTTGCGCCGCTGTATGCCGCTCCTGCGGCAAGCTCAAGAGCCGCCTTTTCATTGACGGACCATTCAACATATATGTTGCCCGTGTTTTTCTTTGCGGTAGTTTCAAGCACCTCCGTCGACGGAGTACCGGGATAACCCGATATAAGATTAAGTCCTGCCGCCACAGCTCCCATAGCTATTGCGGCATTACCCATTAAAAATTCTGTATGCATATTTTTGTCCCTCTGATAAAATATTATACGGTGTTTCCGTATCCTTTTATTGTACCCAAAATTTGTCTTGAAGTCAAGGGATATTGAGTGGTTTTGTTGTCGGCTATGTTGGAACCTTTTAGGGCGACTTCCTTATTGACATAAGGCACAAAACGGCATATAATTAAATCAGTGCATTTTTTATAACGGAGGACAAAATGAAACGGTATCTCACGGATTTTCCATACTGGGACAAGCTTTCCGGGCAGGAAAAACAGCTTGTCGCTTCCTCGGCGGTAACAAAAAAGTATTCAAAGGGCGAGTCTATTCACAGTTGCGACAAGAACTGTCTCGGAATGGTGTATATAATATCTGGAAAAATCAAGCTCTATCTCTTATCCGACGAGGGTAAGGAGGTCACCCTTTTCTATCTCGGCAAGGGCGAGACCTGCGTGCTTGCCGCGTCCTGCGTGCTTTCGCATATAACATTTCAGTCGGAGCTTTCAGCCGCAGAGGATACCGAGCTACTCATCGTTCCCGCATCGGTGTTCTCAAAGCTTATAAACAATAACATTTATGTGCGCTGTTATACCTATGAACTGTCGGCAAAACGCTTTTCTGATGTTATGTGGACAATGCAGCAGATCTTGTTTTTAAGTCTTGACAAGCGCCTTGCAACATATCTTGTCGCCGAAACGGAAAAACAGAACACGACAACCCTTAAACTTACGCAGGAACAGATAGCGGCGGATATAAATTCCGCAAGAGAAGCGGTAGCGAGAATGTTAAAGCAATTTTCCGCCGACGGTCTTGTTGAAAGCAAAAGAGGGCTTATCATCATTAAAGACCGTGAGGGACTTAAAAATATTTTATAGAAATGAGACTTAGTCACAGACAACAATATTTATTTATAATATAATCATGTTATCAAAAGGAGGATATTGACATGAATATTACAAAAGATATCCACTATGTAGGTGTAAACGACCACAATATTGACCTCTTTGAAGGTCAGTATGTTGTGCCCAACGGTATGGCGTATAACTCCTATGTAATCACGGACGAAAAAATCGCGGTAATGGATACCGTCGACGCAAACTTCACTCACGAATGGCTCGACAATATCCAGAAAGTTCTCGGTGGCAAAAAGCCCGATTATCTTATCGTTCAGCATATGGAGCCCGACCATTCCGCAAATATCTTAAACTTTACAAAATCCTATCCCGATGCGAAAATCGTTTCTTCTTCAAAGGCTTTTGCGATGATGAAGAACTTTTTCGGCACAGACTTTGCCGATAAGCAGATAGTTGTCGGCGAGGGCGACACATTGACGCTCGGTGAACATACTCTTACCTTTGTCACAGCGCCTATGGTGCACTGGCCCGAAGTAATCGTCACATATGACAGCAAGGATAAGGTTCTTTTCTCTGCCGATGGTTTCGGAAAGTTCGGTGCACTCGATGTTGAAGAAGACTGGGCGTGTGAGGCACGACGCTATTATATCGGAATTGTGGGAAAATACGGCGCACAGGTTCAGGCTCTTCTCAAAAAAGCGTCGGGACTTGACATTGAAAAGATTTGTCCTCTTCACGGTCCCGTTCTTACAGAAAATCTCGGATACTATCTGGGACTTTACAACACCTGGTCAAGCTACGGCGTTGAGTCGGACGGTATTTTAATCTGTTACACCTCCGTATACGGCAACACCAAAAAAGCCGTTATGAAGCTTGCCGAAAAGCTCAAAAGCTACGGTTGCCCCAAGGTTGTAGTCAACGACCTTGCAAGAGAGGATATGGCTGAATGTGTTGAAGACTCTTTCCGTTACGGCAGAATTGTTCTTGCCACAACCACCTACAATGCCGATATCTTCCCGTTTATGCGTGAATTTATCAATCATCTGACAGAGCGTAACTTCCGCAACAAGACAATAGGCTTTATTGAAAACGGCTCGTGGGCACCTATGGCAATAAAGGTCATGAAGGGTATGCTTGAAAAATGCAGTAACCTTACATACTGCGAAAATGATGTCAAGATAATGTCCGCCCTTAACGATACAAGCTCCGAACAGCTTGACCTTCTCGCCAAGGAGCTTTGCAAGGACTATCTTGCCCAGCAGGACGAAACTGCGGACAAGAACAATTTGTCAGCGCTCTTCAACATAGGCTACGGTCTTTATGTGGTAACCTCAAACGACGGCACAAAGGATAACGGACTTATCGTCAACACCGTTTCTCAGGTGACAAGCTCGCCCAACAGAATTGCCGTTACCATCAATAAAGAAAACTACTCCCACCACATAATAAAGCAGACGGGTGTTATGAATGTAAACTGTCTTTCCGTTGACGCACCGTTCTCTGTATTTGAGAATTTCGGCTTCAGAAGCGGAAGAACAGCCGATAAGTTTGCGGACCAGAAAATCCTTCGTTCCGATAACGGACTGGTATTCCTTTCAAACTATATCAACTCCTTTATGTCATTAAAGGTCGAGCAGTATGTCGACCTCGGCACACACGGAATGTTCATCTGCTCGGTGACAGAGGCAAGAGTTCTTTCAGACAGAGAAACAATGACATACACATACTATCAGAACAATGTAAAGCCCAAGCCCAAGACAGAGGGAAAGAAAGGCTGGGTATGCAAAATCTGCGGATATGTCCACGAGGGTGATGAGCTCCCCGACGACTTTATCTGTCCGCTCTGCAAGCACGGAGCCGCAGATTTTGAACCGATTTCATAACATAAAAATTTTAATGAGGTGAATAATATGACATATACAGTAGACGGCGGAACAATGGACGAAAGAGAAGTTAACGAATATGTACGCGTAATTCAGGAAAAATACCCCGACAAAGTCATCAAGGAAATAAACTTTAAAATCGACGGCGACTATGTGGATATGAACTATACCTTCGATGAAGTTCCCTTTGAAAGAATACGCAGAATAACAGGCTATCTTGTGGGAACGCTCGACCGCTTCAACAACGCCAAGCGTCAGGAAGTTGAAGACAGAGTTAAGCACAGTATTTAATAACAAAAACGCTCGGAAGAATGTTTCTTCCGAGCGTTTTTATACTGTTTTTACGCTTCTTCGCTGAACATATCCTTGCCGACAGAGCAGAGAGGACATTCAAAGTCATCGGGAAGATCCTCAAACTTTGTTCCGGGAGCAATGCCGAGCTCGGGAGCGCCGAGAGCCTCGTCATAAACCCAACCGCAAGCGTTGCATACATACTTTTTCATAAAAATTCCTGCCTTTCATTATGTTTATATTCCTCAAAGCCGAATTTTTCGGCTTTTTGTTCTGAAAATTATAATTAGTTTGTCCTTGTTTTAAAGAATTATTTCCTCAACAACAAGACCTTCTCCTGCGGCAAAATCAATGATAACTCCATCATCGATTTCATTGTTTCCGCTACCCTCGCCATAAATGTCTATAATATAGGTGGAAGCGTGTGTAAAGGGGAATGTCACCTTGCCGTCCTTTACCTTTGCGGTTTCAATAAGTTCAAGGATATTATTGTTGACATCCTCGTCATAGTAATAAAGAACTGCGGTCTTATCGTTATTTTCCGTTCCGACATCTATTGTAAGGTTTGCCTTGAAGCCGAACTCGCCGCTTCCCGCAAGCTCTATTTCCTTATAATTATCATCAACGGAATATCTTCTGATAACGCTTGTGGGAATTTCGTTTTTAACGGTCTTTACGCCGAGATTAACCTTCTTGGGACTATAAACATCCCTGCCGTTTACAGACCATACAAAGCCCGTATCCGTTTTTGCGACAAAATCTATTCTTCTGCCCTCAAGAGCACGGAATACCTCATAGGGAACCGTCGTGTCCTTAGAGTTCATTTCGACATTTACAGTTGAACCGTTGAGAGAAAGGTCAATATCGGCGGCAACAATATCCCAGTCATTTTTTTCAATGGTCTTTTCGTTTTCGTCTCTGCCACATCTTACACAGGTGCCGCTTACATAGGTATGTTCTTTTCTGAAATACTTTTCGTCAAATCCCCAGTCCTCGTCATAATCAAGCGGTATCTTACAATTGAAATATACCTCGTCAAGTTCGGGACAATTTGATAATACCTTTGTACCTATTGTTTTAACGCTTCCTGGGAAAGATATAGCCTCAAGATTTTTACAGCCGTTAAAAGCGTTTTCCTTGACCGTCACTACTCCGTCAGGAATGTCAAATTCCTTGAATCCGCATCCTGAGAATGCAGCGGCCTCGATTATTTCTATTTCGTTTCCCTTGAAATTGATATTCTTTAAATTCAAGCAATAGCAAAAAGCCATTTTGTCAATTATTGTGACAGTTTCGGGGATAGTCACGCTTTCAAGAGCATAACATCCTCCGAACGAGCTGTTTTCAATAGTATCGACTCCATAGGGGATTTTTATGCTTTCAAGGCTCGAACATTTGTAAAAAGCGCCTTTTCCTATAGATTTAACGCTGTTGGGAACTGAAATCTCTTCAAGATATGTAAACTCGTAAAAAGCGTTTGCTCCTATTGATTTTACTCCGTCCTCTATTATTACGCTTGTGATGTTGTTTTTCTGCACACGCCAGGGAGCCGCGTCATCTCCCGAGGTTTTGAATGTCGGCATAGGTCCGTAGCCTTGTATCGTGAGCGTATCAAATGCTCCGTCATAGTCCTCGTCAGAGAAGGTATAACGGAGATCTCCGCAAAAATATGTTTCTCTCGGCTTTGTCGCCGCAAAAACATCAACCCTGAATGCAGGCAGAATAACAGCCGTCATCATCATAGCAAAAGATGCTACAGCGCTTGAAAAACGCTTTAAAAATCTTTTTTTCATTTTCCTCATCCTTTCAAAAATACATTAACCTATATTCTATCACATAAAAATTAATTTGTCTACCACTATATGACCATTTTTCTTTTAAAAATGCAAAAGCCTGTCGGGGATATATCCGACAGGCTTTTTTATCTTTCAAACCATTTTTTCATAACACAGATTATCTGCATAAGCTCGTCGTCGTTTATAACATACGGCACCATCGTATACATATAATCGAGAAAAGGTCTTGCAAAAACGCCGTTGTCAAAAGCAAACTTTTTAAACCCGTCAAGAGTTTTTCTGTCCCTGACTTCAACGCAGAAGCATCCGCCCATACATCTTACATCTTTAATGCGCTCATCGGAGAAATTATTCATCTCGGACTTAAAAACATCTTCGATATGTTTGATTTTCCCCATATAATCCTCGTTTTCAAAAAGCTCGATGGATTTTAATGCCACACTGCACGCGAGAGCGTTGCCCATAAAGGTCGGTCCGTGCATAAGCGCGTGAGCAGGGTTGTCGCTGTAAAATCCGTCAAAGACCTTTTTGTTTGCAACAGTTACTGCGTGACCTAAATATCCGCCCGTGAGCGCCTTGCCGAGAACGAGAATATCGGGCAGAACAAGGTCGGCGACAAATCGGTTTCCCGTTCTTCCAAAGCCCGTTGCAACCTCGTCAAAAATCAGCAGTACATCGTATTTGTCGCAAAGCTCTCTTGCTTTTTTGAGGAACGAAATATCATACATTCTCATTCCGCCTGCACCCTGCAAAAGAGGCTCAACGATAAAGCAGGTAAGCCTTTCACCATAATTTTCAAAGGCGTTTTCAAGAGCAGGAATTTCCGTGGGGATATGCACAACTCCGCTTTTCTTTTCGTTATCCTTGCCGAACGCAAAGTGATAATCCTCATCGTCGCCCACTTCCATAGCCTTGAAGGTGTCGCCGTGATAAGCGTGTTCAAGGGCGAGAATAACATTTCTGTCACTGCCTCTGTTGGTGTTGAACTGCAAAGCCATTTTAAGCGCGACTTCAACGGCAACGCTCCCCGAATCCGAAAAAAAGCAGTAGTCAAGGTCTGCGGGTAACCACTCTTCAAGCTTTGCCGATAATTTCTCGACAGCGTTGTGAGTAAGTCCGCCGAGCATAATATGAGAAAAATGTTTTAACTGCTCTTCAATCGCATTATTGAGGACGGGGTGATTATATCCGTGAATGACGCTCCACCAGGATGAGACCGAGTCGATAAGGTCGTGGCCGTCGTCTGTATAAAGATGAACGCCCCTTGCGTCCTTGACTTTTATGGGGGGAGACATCGTTTTCATCTGCTCATAAGGATACCAGATCATTTTTCATTCTCCTTTTTATTCATAAAGCGACAAGAGAAAATCTTTGTCAATGTCAATATCTTTATCGTTCTCTCCGACAGTGGCAATGACATTTACTCCCGTCAGATATTCGCACATTTTAAGGTTGTCCTCCTCCATAATGTCGCCTTTGTGAAATCTGTTGAAGATTATTCCCTTTATGCCGATATTTTTACTGCGCATATAGCTGACGGTAAGACCTACGCTGTTTATTGTTCCAAGCCCTGCGTCCGCAACGATTATGCAGGATAATCCGAGGGCATTTATTACATCTTCAAGCATTATCTTTTCTTCGTCAAAGGATATAGGGCAGAGTATTCCTCCGCTACCTTCGACCGTGACATATTCATACTCTTCCGTGACCTTTTCAAAAGCGTTTTTAACAACATTCATCTTGACGGAATTACCCTCAAGCCTTGAAGCAAGGTGAGGGGAAACGGCATTTTCATAAACATACGGGCACATATCGTCAACGGCTTGACAAATTCCCGAAATATCTTTTACAAACCTTGCGTCACCCGGAATAAGAGTTCCGTCTTCACGGCGGATATTTCCGCTCATTGCGGCTTTGAAGTATGCTGCGCTTTTTCCTGCCTCTTTGATTTTTTTCACAATCAATGCCGTGACAAATGTTTTGCCCACATCTGTTCCCGTGCCTGCAATAAAAATATTCCTACTCATTCCAAAGTTCCGCCTTAAACCCAAGTTTTTTGAGCATATTCATATCCGTCTCAATCGTTATGCCCGAAGTGGTGAGCATATCGCCAGATATTGCAGCATTCGCTCCCGACCTAAAACAACCCTCGCCCTTGTCTGCGATAAGACCTCTTCCGCCTGCAAGCCGTATTGACGCGTCGGGCAGAATAAAGCGGTAGATAGCGACAATTCTTCGCTTTTCATCGTCCGAGAGCGGAGCGTTGTGTTCAAAGGGCGTTCCCTCTATGGGGTTTAAAAAGTTTATCGGAACAGACTTGACAGCAAGCTCACACAAATCAAAAGCCATATCAATTCTGTCCTCCATTGTTTCGCCAAGTCCCATTATTCCGCCACTGCAAATGCTAAGTCCCGCAAGACGAGCCGATTTCAGCGTTTCTATCTTCATATCGTATGTATGGGTTGAACACACCGACGGAAAAAAGTTCCTTGACGCTTCAAGGTTGCAATGAACTCTGCTTGCTCCCGCCGCTTTGATTTTTTTAAACTGCTCAACACCTAAAAGTCCGAATGAAACGCAGACCTCGATGCCTACTTCGGACTTTATCGCCTTTATGCTTTCGCATACTTTGTCAACATCGCTGTCCGAGAGCATCTTTCCCGAAGTGACAATCGAATAGCGAAGAACTCCCCTTTCGGCATTGTACTTTGCCTGCCTGACTATTTCATCGGTGTCAAGCAAAGGGTATTCCTCTATCATAGTTTTATATCGTGCGGATTGAGCGCAGAATTTGCAGTCCTCGGAGCATCTTCCGCATTTGCCGTTGATTATTGTGCAAATATCGAACCCGTCCTTGCAAAAATGCTTTCTTATCTCGTCGGCACATTTACAAAGCTCTTCAAGCGGAGCATTAATAAGCTCTGTTGCCTCTGTCCTGCTTATTTTCTCTCCACCGATTATTTTATTTTTAAGAGTTATTAAATCAACCATTCGCGCTCACCAAGCCTTTTCTTAGTATCGGCAAAAGCCTTTTTCCCACAACAGCCGCAACAACGGAAAGAACAGCGTCCCCAGGAACAACAAACAAAAAGCAGTAAAGGAACAAAGTCCACAAGCCTATTCCCGTTCCGACATAGAATGTCATTATCAGCCAGTAGTAAATCATTCCCATAGCGTAAACAACCAAAAGCCCCAAAAAATTTGCAACAAGAAGTCTTTTTACAGACGGCTTTTCAACCTTCCACGCAATAGCTCCCGTGAGGTATGTTCCGACAATAAAGCCGATAAGATAGCCGAAGGTCGGCTGAAAAACATATCCGAGCCCTCCGCCCGAGGCAAAAATCGGAACTCCCACAAGCCCTAAAACAACATAGCAAAGAACGCTCACAGCACCCTTTTTAGGCCCGAGAAAAAGTCCCGCCAGGGTTGTGAAAAAAAGCTGTAATGTAAAAGGACAAACTGGCACGGGTATCTTTATGAATGCTCCTGCCGCAATTAAAGCCGTAAATAATGCGATAAATACAATATCCTTGATTTTCATTCTGTCCCTCCGAAAAAAATTCTACTACATTATATAGCATTTTTTTGAGATTGTCAACCAAAATTTTTAAAATAGGTTGACAATAAACACTCTTATAAAACTGAATTTCTTTTCTCTTGCCATTTTTGCTCCTTAGTGCTAAAATGTATTTATCAGATTTATGGAGATGACATTTATGTGGTTTATTTTTGCGTTGTTGTCGGCTGTTTTTGCGGCGCTGACCTCAATTCTCGCCAAAATAGGCATTGACGGAGTAAATTCAAATCTTGCAACGGCTATCCGCACCGTTGTGGTTGTCGGAATGTCCTGGGCGATGGTTTTTATTACGGGCGCTCAGGGCGGAATAACCGAGATAAGCAAAAAAAGCTGGATTTTTCTCATTCTTTCGGGACTTGCCACAGGCGCGTCGTGGCTGTGCTACTATAAGGCTCTTCAAATCGGCGACGCTTCAAAGGTCGTTCCCGTTGATAAGCTGAGCGTCGTTTTCACTGTCGTTTTAGCATTTGTTTTTCTGCACGAACAGTTCACCCCGAAGTCGATTATCGGCTGTCTGCTCATCGCGGCGGGGACGCTCTTAATGGTTTTATAAGGAGAATTGTTATGAAAAAACTTTCACTTTTTCTTGCGGTATTACTGACACTTTCAATGACCGCCTGCACAAACAATACCGTTACTCACGGAGTATCAAATGAATCAACAGCGACAGAGCAGGCTCCCGAATACAAATATATGGTCTATGCGCAAATGTCGCCCGAAGAAATCGTTTCGTCGCTCACTCTTGAACAAAAAGCGGCGCAGATGGTCCAACCTGCAATATATTGTGTTGACGAAAAAACTATGGAACAGAACTGCTACGGCAGTATTCTCTCAAAATACAATTCCGTTCCATACACCCAGTGGCGCAGAATTGTTGACGGTTTCCAGAAAAGAGCGATAAAATCCGATGCGGGCATTCCCTATATTTACGGTCAGGACGATGTTCACGGTGTAAATTACTGCATTGACTCGGTAATCTTTCCGCACAATATAGGCATAGGAGCGGCAAACGACAAGGAACTCACCTACAAAATGGGACTTGCAACTGCCGACGAGGCACGGCTTTGTCATATGCTGTGGAACTTTTCTCCCTGCGTTGCACAATCTGTCGACCCCCGTTGGGGCAGAACCTATGAAAGCTATGGCTCCGACCTTGACATTATAACGGAGCTCAGCGTATCCTACACACAAGGGCTTATAGACGGCGGAGTTATTGCTTGTGCAAAACACTTTTTTGCGGACGGCAATGTGGTCTTCGGAACAGGTGAAAATTCCGATGTCAACAGACTTATCGACCGTGGTGACGCTACTCTTTCATACGATGAGATTGAAAAGCTCCTTGCCGTTTATAAGGCGCAGATTGATGCAGGTGTGCAGACAATTATGATAAGTCATTCTTCTGTAAACGGGGTTAAAATGCACGAAAACGCAAAGTATATCCGGATGATAAAAAATGAAATGGGTTTTGAGGGCTTTATTGTCAGCGACTGGAACTCAATTCAAAACACCTCTCCGTCAACATACGAAGAACAAGTCATAACCTCTGTTAACGCAGGCATAGATATGCTGATGGAAATCGACCGATATGAAAGCGCAAGACAGATTATTATAAACGCTGTCAAAAACGGAAGTATATCGGAAGAACGCATAAACGACGCTGTGACAAGAATTATCCGCGTCAAGAAAAACGCAGGAATTTTTGACGACCCGTTATGCAAAAATTTTACAACGGTACAGAAAGAAACAGGCTCAAAGGAATACAGACAGCTTGCCGAGGAGCTTGTTGAAAAAAGTCTTGTGCTTTTGAAAAACGATGGCAAAGTTCTTCCGCTTAAAGAGGGTTGCAAGGTCTACATAACAGGTCCTGCCGCAGATGACGCCTCGGCTCAGTGCGGAGGTTGGACAATCGACTGGAACTCGGCTTATTCAAAGGATATAAGCGGAGTGAAAACAATTCTTGACGGGTTCAGGAACAGAGCGAAAAAATACGGCATAACGGTTATCACCGATAAAGACAAGGCAAAGGAAGCCGATGTTGTTCTGCTTGTAGTCGGCGAGCAGGCTTATGCCGAATGGAACGGTGACACCGCCGATTTACAGCTTTGCGGTGCACTCGGTCTTGACGGCAACAGAGAGGCTATTGAAGAAGTCAGAGCTCTCGGCAAGCCGACGGTTGCCTGCATTGTGGCAGGTCGTCAGGTTATTATCGATGATTATATGGACGATTGGGACAGCGTTGTTATGTGCTATCTTCCAGGCTCCGAGGGGCAGGGCGTTGCCGATGTCCTTTGCGGAGATACCGATTTTTGCGGAAAGCTTCCAAGCCCGTGGTACAGCTCGGTTGAGCAGA